>JAFTHD010000025.1 GCA_017457585.1 Bacillota bacterium
ATCGCCCAGGATTACCAGGTACAGGGTCTCAAGCAGCTTGTCAGTGCGGTTCACGCCCACGACTGTCTCATTGCGGCGCAGATACATCACGGCGGAGCAACTTCCAATCCTGAGAGGACCGGAAGGCAGAACCTTTCGCCGAGCGGAATCCCCATTGACGAGGGCAGACCTGTTCCACGGGAGATGACAAAGGAAGACATACGCCGCGTACAGAGGAAGTTCATAGACGCGGCAAAGAGGTGCAAGGAAGCAGGCTACGACGCGGTGGAGCTTCACGGAGCCCACGGATACCTGATAGCCCAGTTCCTCAGCAAATACTACAACAGACGTACCGATGAGTACGGCGGCAGTGTCGAGAACCGGTGCAGATTCCTCGGTGAAATCATCGACGGAATCAAAGAAGAAATTCCTGACCTGCCGATATTAGTCAGAATCTGCGGCGATGAATTTACGGAGGTGCCGGGATTTCTGACTTTGGAAGACGGTATCGAGATAGGAAAGTATCTTGAGGCGAAGGGAATCGACGCCATCAATATCAGCGCAGGAAGCGCGAGAAACGGTGAGGCAAACTGCGAACCTGCCAGCTATGAAAGCGGCTGGAAGAAGCACCTGGGCCTTGCGTTCAAAGAGGCGCTTTCCATACCTGTCATACAGACGAACACGATCAAGAATCCGGAATTTGCGGAATACCTGCTGGAGGAGGGAGTCAGCGACTTTGTGGGGCTGGGAAGATCTCAGCTTGCAGACCCTGACTTCATAAACAAATCTGCTTCCGGCAGATCCGATGAGATAAATGAGTGCATAGGATGTATGTACTGCAGAAGAAGAGTTATAGCACAGGGAAATTCCATCGGCTGCGCCGTCAACAAGGCGCTGGAAGCCGATGAGGAATATTTGGATATCAATTAGATTTATTAGCTCAATTAGCGAAAAGGAGGATACACATGGCAAAGGTAGATCTGGATTGGGGGAACATAGGATTCAATTACAGACAGACCCCTTACAGGTACGTTACAACTTATGATGGAGAAAAGTGGGATGAAGGTGGACTTACGGACGATCCGTACGTACACATCAGCGAAAGTTCCGGCGTGCTCCAGTACTCCCAGTCAGCTTTTGAAGGACTGAAGGCGTACACCACCGTTGACGGAAGAATCGTTACCTTCAGACCGAATCTGAACGACGAGAGACTGAAGGATTCCTGCGACAGACTGGTTATTCCAAGGCTTCCAGAGGGCAGATTCATCGAAGCCGTTGAGAAGACAGTGGCGGCAAACAAGGACTACGTTCCTCCTTACGGCTCAGGCGCAACACTGTACATCAGACCGTTTATCTACGGAAGCGGCGCAGTAATCGGAGTTGAACCGGCACCGGAGTACCAGTTCAGACTTTACACCACACCGGTGGGCCCTTACTTCAAGGGCGGCGCAAAGCCGATTACGATCAGAGTCTGCGATCTTGACAGAGCGGCTCCTAAGGGAACAGGACACATCAAGGCAGGCCTTAACTACGCAATGAGCCTTTACGCTATCGCAGATGCACACAACAAGGGCTTTGCGGAGAACATGTTCCTGGACGCACAGACGAGAACAAAGGTTGAGGAGACCGGCGGCGCAAACTTCATCTTCGTAACGAAGGACGGCAAGATCGTAACGCCGAAGTCGGAGACAATCCTTCCATCTATTACGAGAAGATCCATCCTCTACGTTGCAGAGCACATTCTCGGCCTGGAAACCGAGGAGAGGGAAGTTTACTTCGATGAGCTGAAGGACTTCCAGGAAGCTGGTCTTTGCGGAACGGCAGCAGTTATCTCGCCGCTCGGCAGAGTCGTAAGAGACGACGAGTCCATCACATTCCCTGCAGGACTTGAAAAGATGGGCGAGACTCTGCAGACGCTTTATGATACACTGGTAGGTATCCAGATGGGAACGATTGAAGCTCCTGAAGGCTGGATCCACGAGATCAAAATTGAAGACTGATAACAGAGGGATTTACAGATGACAATATTGCAGCTCAAGTATGTAATTACCATTGCAAGTTCTGTATCCATCAGAGAGGCTGCCAGCAAACTTTATGTTTCGCAGCCGGCATTGTCAGCATCGGTACATGACCTTGAAGAAGAACTTGGATTCAGAATCTTTGGAAGAAATAACAAGGGAATCACGCTTACCGCAGAAGGTATGGAGTTCCTCAAGTATGCCAAGCAGGCGGTGAGCCAGTTTGACATCATCGAGGAGTCTTTTATCAGAGAGAAGCGGGACAAGCGGCACTTCTCCGTGTCCATGCAGCATTACGTATTTGCGGTAAACGCCTTCATCAGCACGGTTCAGAAGGCCTCCCTGCTCAAGTACACCTTCGCCATTCAGGAGACGAGGACGGAGGACGTTCTGCAAAGCGTGAGAGACCTGAAGAGCGAGGTGGGTATCATCGCCTACCCGGAGTCCAACATGAAGGTGTTCATGAAGCTGTTCAAGGAGTACCAGCTGGAGTTTTATCCGCTGATGAAGCGCGATAACTACATCTACGTCTGGAACAACCATCCTTTGGCAAATGAGAAGGAGGTTTCGCTGAGCGATCTGGCAGAATATCCCCTGGTTGCCTTCGAGCAAAACACGGAGAGCGCATTCTATTTGCCTGAAGAGGCTCACGGCGAATACAACTTTGACCATCTTATCACCTCAAACGACAGGGCGACCTCCACAGAGATTATGGCAGGTCTCAACGGATATTCCATAGGAACGGGAGATTTGGTGGAGAGCCTTTCGCTCAAGGAGGGCGTCGTTTGCATAAGGCTGAAGGAGCAGGATCAGATAACCATAGGATACATACGGAGAAAGAATTACAAGCTGAGCGATATTGGAAAAATCTACATAGAAGAGCTGGAAAAATA
>JAFTHD010000002.1 GCA_017457585.1 Bacillota bacterium
ATGATTACAAAGGGGGAAGAGGTAAGAACCATCCTGCGGCAGATATCCGAGAGGGGATATCCGAAAGGCGTGCTGATCGTCGACGCAGGCGCGCTTTCGGAAGCCAGCGGAATCCCGGAGGAGGAGCTTGCAGGAAATATTTGCACGAGGACAAGGCATGAAGGAGACTTTCTCCCTGCGAGAGCAGGCACGAAGAAACTAAAGAAGCTTTTCGGGGAGATGAAGATTCCGGCAGACGAAAGAGACAGGACGCCTTTGATTGCCGCAGGGAAATGCGTGCTGGCGGTGTGCCCCGGAAATGGTGAAAACACAAGGTATGCGGACGCTTTGAGCGTAAACAACGAAACGAAAGTTATTCTGACTGTGAAGTTTGTGTGAATTGCACAGAATTGACGGCGCGATTATTGTATCTGTCCACATAATATGTTAGAATGAACTGCTAATTTGGACATAAATCGTGACTGTTCATCGGGACTGACCGGGATTTGAGCAGCCGCGGGTATATTTGAGTCCCTGAATACGCAAGAAATACTTTGAAATAGACGGAGGATAATTAATTTGAAAAGGTTCAGCAAGAACATAGGGATATACATTGTGATATTCATGCTCATAGGCGGCATGGCCTTTTTCTTCACAAACTACGAACCGGCGGAAGATTCATCCCAGATAACCACCAGTGAAATGGTCAAGAATCTGCAGGATAACAAGGTAAAATCCATCAATATATCCGACACGAAGATAACGGCAACGCTCAGCGACGACAAGGTGGTCTACGCCTTCGTGAACAACGTTGTTGACTATGAATTTATTTACGATGAATACATCATTCCTCAGGTGAAAGAGGGCAAGCTTAAACTGGAGAGCGATGCGCCGAAGAAGGAGTCCATCTGGGTAACGCTGCTGCCGACCCTGCTGATGGTGGGCGTCATGATCGTATTCTTCGTTCTGATCATGAATCAGAGCGGCGGAGGCGGCAAAGCCATGTCCTTCGGCAAGAGCAGAGCACGGCTTCAGAAGGACGGAGAACAGAAGAAGATTACCTTCGCAGATGTTGCAGGCCTGAAGGAGGAGAAGGAAGAACTGGAAGAAATCGTAGACTTCCTGAAGCATCCGATCAAGTACAATCAGCTGGGTGCGCGCATACCGAAGGGCATATTGCTTGTCGGCCCTCCGGGAACCGGTAAGACGTACATCTCGAGGGCGACTGCCGGTGAAGCCGGTGTGCCGTTCTTTACCATAAGCGGTTCCGACTTCGTGGAAATGTTCGTCGGCGTCGGTGCATCGAGAGTTCGTGACCTGTTCGAACAGGCGAAGAAAAATGCGCCGTGCATCGTTTTCATAGACGAAATCGATGCGGTAGGACGTAAGAGAGGCGCAGGCCTGGGTGGCGGACACGATGAAAGAGAGCAGACGCTGAACCAGCTGCTGGTTGAGATGGACGGATTCGCAGAAAATATCGGCATCATCATCCTGGCTGCTACGAACAGACCTGACGTTCTTGACCCGGCTCTCTTAAGACCGGGCAGATTTGACAGACAGATCGTAATCGGCAATCCTGACATCGTGGGAAGAGAAGAGATCTTCAGAATCCACTCCAGGAACAAGCCTTTGGCGGACGAGGTTGACCCTAAGGTTCTGGCAAGGAGGACTCCGGGATTCTCACCTGCGGACATAGAGAATATGCTCAACGAGGCGGCACTTCTCACTGCGAGAAGAGACGGCGTCAAGATTCGCATGGAGGAAATCGAAGAGGCGATCACAAAGGTAATCGCAGGACCTGAGAAGAAGAGCAGGGTAATCAGCCCTGAAGAAAACAAACTGACGGCATACCACGAAGCCGGTCATGCCGTTGTGGCACAGGCGCTGCCTGATTCAGATCCTGTTCATCAGATAACGATCATTCCGAGAGGAAGGGCCGGCGGATTTACCATGACGCTCCCTGAAAAGGATAAATACTACGGAACGAAGAAGGAGATGTTCGGTACCATCGTTCATCTGCTGGGCGGACGTGTTGCAGAGCAGCTCACTTTGGACGATATCAGTACCGGTGCCAGCAACGATATCCAGAGGGCTACCGAAGTTGCGCGCGACATGGTTACCAAGTACGGTTTCAGTGAGAAACTGGGGCCTGTCAACTACAGCGATTCAGAGGAAGTATTCCTGGGCAACTCGCTGACCAGCACCAAGTCCTTCTCTGAAGAGACGGCAACCGAAATCGATGCGGAGGTAAGGAGAATCGTCCACGAAGCGTACGATGAGGCGACGAGGATCCTCACTGAGAAACACGATCAGCTGGTAGCCGTTGCAGAAGGCCTGCTCCTCGTTGAGACCCTCGACAGAGAGCAGTTCCTGGAACTTTACAACGGTACGAAGACGCCGGAGGCTCTGGCAGAGGAACTGCGCGTTGCGAAGGAACTTCGTGCGAAGAAAGATGCGGAGGAAGCCAAGGAATCCAAGGAACTTCGCAAGAAGGCGGAGGAAGAGCAGGAAAAGCAGAAGCTGGCGGAAGCACAGGCTGCACTCCAGGAGAACAGCGGCAAGGGTCTCGGTGACGGCAAGTTCAAGCCGATCATCATGACGTACGATGATATTACCAAAGAGGCGAAGCCGATCGATGATATCAAGCTGGCACAGGATGATGATAAGCCGGCAGATGATGATCTTCCATCGGAAGAGGAACTGAAAGTTTACGATACCGACTACTTTGCTGACGATGTGGAGGCGGAGGCAGACGGTGAAGAGGTTCCGGAAGCCGACCATATAGAGAAGCTGGATGAGGCGGAGACTGAAGCTGAAGCCGGAGAACTGAAGGCAGAGCTGGGATCAGATGGAGACAAGCCCGAGACGGTAGAAGCGGAAGAGACAGAAACCGAGGAATCTCAGGAGGAAGAATAATGAAAGTTACAGTTGCAGACCTTCTGGGACTGGATGCTTTCATAGGTGCACAGGTTCTGGCAGGACAAGTGAATCTGGCAAACGATGTTAAGACGATATCGGTCATGGATACATGTTCGAGGGAAGACCTGCCCCTTTCTGAAGGTGGACAGGGCGAGATTCTGCTCACTGGTTTTGCAGGATGTGCAGGCGATGTTCAGCTGCAGGCAGAACTCCTGCACGGCGCGGCTGTCAAAGGATGTGCAGCCGTTTGTCTTTTCGGAAGTCCTGCAGGGATAGGCAGGCTTGCGTCACAGGCGGACAAGGATCTTTTGCCCCTTATTCTCATGCCGGAGGGAGCCAGGTATTCCCAGTCCATAACGCAGGTCATGGATAAGGTTCTGTATGGGAACAACTTTGGGAACAGCCTTATAAGCAACACCGTTTTTCACCTGCTCAACTTTGAGAAGCACAGCAACTTCCAGTCGGCCTTGAGAGAGGCTGCTATCAACAATGAATTTCAGGTCATCATCCTGAGCGAGGAGTTCAACCCGATTCTGACGGTTGAGACCCAGCACAGGACGACTATAGCAGAGGCAATCAAGCTGGGCAAAGAACGAAACGTTGAGGCTGCCGGCACGGCATACACCATGATCGATGTCAATGGCGTTCTCACCTACTGGGGGCCTGTCGAGATAAGCGGCGATAAGTATTACATGTTCATCGTGGACAACGAGGATTCCTATACGGCAGGCGAGATCACCAAGCTGGCTGAGATCGTGGAGCTGGCCATGGGAATGTGGAAATACACGCCGGAACGTGACGCGAAGGCGGAGTTCATCAAAGCGCTCATGCGCGGCAACAAGTCCCTTGCGTATACTTTGAAGGATGAAGCCAGAATAAGCGGCGACGATATCATCAGCGTGTTCTTTTGCAAGGGCGTGGACAAAGACGTTGAGACCCAGGCATTCATTGACTTTGAGAAGGAAGAGGATCTTAACGTTATGAGAATCACCGAGGGGGACGAGACCTACGGGATGATTCTCACCTATGAAGAGGACGCCCGCCATACTGACAAGGGAAGCTGTTTCAAGTTGTTCGACAAGCTGAAGGAGAGCAGATCCTCGAGAGTTTGCCACATAACAGGACTAAACGGAATAGAAGGAGCAGGGGATGCATACAGGCTGATAAGCGAAAGCTGGTCTTTCGTGCAGAACGTATTCCCGCACAAAAGAATTTTCACAAAGTATGAACTCACCCTCGTAAGCAACTGCATCAACATTCAGATACAGGGAGGGTTCGTTAAGAAAAATTATATGGAGCTGCTTGAACCTTTCAAGGACGCAGGCGAAAACAAGGGCAGACAGCTGCTTGATACCCTTG
>JAFTHD010000026.1 GCA_017457585.1 Bacillota bacterium
GATTCCATCAGGACAGGCGGCAAAAAGTATGAAACTGATGAAGACGCCAGTTCTTCCGGCGGATCAGTATTTACCATCCCGGTGAAGATTAACGAAAATACATCCATTTCCGCAAGGACGACTGCCATGAGCCAGCCACACTGGATCGATTATGATATCTACGTGTTCCTGAAGGAAGCGGACAGGTCCGGGAATTTGTCCGGTGAGACGGTGGTGAGCCGGGATTCTCTTGAAGGTGATGTGCCCGCCATACTGGGCCTTCCGGAAGGCGAGGTGGTGGATACGGGAGATGCGCAGCTCATGAGGATATTCAGCTTCGGAGAAATCAGTCTGCTGCAGATCGATGTGAGCAAAAACAAATCCGTGCTGAGATATGATGAGCCCGGTGAAACTCTCTACGAGAGCAACGTGGTAAACTACTTGATTTTGCCTGAAGACACCCAGCTTCCTGCCGGTACCGATCAGGACTTTATCCTTGTGAGAACGCCTGTGAAATCTACGTATACGGCAGAGGATGTAAGGCAATTAGATTATAAGGACATCATTCAGTCGGAGGCTGAGATGGTGAAACTTCCGGCAGAGCAGATCAAGAAATTCTTGTGGTTTGGCAAGGGCAAGAGGGAAGCTGCCGAGGAGCTGGAGAAGAGCCTTGTGACCTTGGGAATACCGCTGTTTTTTGACAGGGCAGACTCCGAAAAGGGAAAGGAGCGCAAGGCCCAGTGGGAGAAAGTATATGAGTTGTTCCAGTGAGAAAAGTACATATTTCCCGCTCTTTATCGACATGGAAGGAAAGCCTGTCGTCGCAGTGGGAGCAGGAACTGTAGGAACGAGGCGAATTAAGGCGCTGGAAGGCTTCGGCGCTTTGGTTACCGTCATTGCGCCGGATGTCAGTCGAGAAGTGGAAACCTTGCAGGAAGAAGGACGCGTGACCCTTTTGCGAAGAGAGTATCGGGAAGGTGATCTAAAAGGTGCGGAGATCGTCATTGCAGCGACGGATGATGCGACGCTCAACAGCAGTATCGCAGAGGAAGGAAAAAGCCTTGGGATGCTCGTAAGCAGCGCAAGCAATAAAGAGGAGTGCGGTTTCTTCTTTCCGGCGATCGTAAGGTCCGGGGACATGGTGATTGGAATAAACGGAAACGGGCGCGACCACAGGGGCGTGCGCAAGGTGAGGGAAACGATTGAGAAGGCGGTTAAGGATCAGGAGGACAGGTAGAGATGCCAGATAAAGGATCAGGCAAGAGGACGATAAGAATAGGCAGCAGGGAAAGCAAGCTTGCCGTCATTCAGAGCAGGCTGGTAATGGATTATATAGAGAACAATTACGAGGATATAGACGTTTCCCTGGTTACCATGAGGACGACGGGGGATAAGATCCTCGACAGAACTTTGGATGAAATCGGCGGAAAGGGACTCTTCGTCAAGGAACTGGACAGGGCCCTCTTAGATGGAAGAAGCGATCTGTCGGTTCACAGCCTGAAGGATATGCCCATGGAGATACCGGAGGAACTTCCGATCGTGGCCTATTCTGCAAGGGAAGATGCAAGGGATGTTCTGGTGCTCCCAGAAGGTGCGTCTGAGCCCGATTTCAGCCTGCCTGTAGGCTGTTCCAGCAGGAGAAGGATGCTGCAGTTTAAGGCGCTCTATCCTGAAGCCCAATTCAAATCGGTCAGGGGTAACGTGCTCACCAGGCTGGAGAAGCTGGACAGAGGCGAGTACGGCTGCCTCGTATTAGCGGCAGCAGGCCTTAAGAGGCTGGGTCTTGAAAACAGAATCTCAAGATACTTTGAGCCGGAGGAGATGATTCCGTCAGCAGGTCAGGGAATTCTCGCAGTGCAGGGAAGAAGTGACACGGATTACGGATTCCTCGTTGATTACGATGATGAGGAGAGCAGGATATGCGCGCTTAGCGAAAGGGCTTTTGTTGAGACGCTGGACGGGGGCTGTTCATCACCTGTCGCAGCCTACAGCTTTTGCAAGGGCGAGGAAATTGAGATAAGAGGCCTTTATTACAGCGAGGAACAGGAGTGCTATGTAACGGGCAGCGTGAGAGGCCTCAGAGAAGACGGCGAGAAGATGGCGAAATCCCTTGCCGCAGAGCTTAGAGATAAACTGGAGGGATAAACGGGATATGGAGATGAGTAAGGTTTGGCTTGTTGGAGCAGGACCTGGAACTGCAGGGCTTCTCACCTTAAAAGGTGCGAAGGTTCTGGAACAGGCTCATGTGGTGCTCTATGACAGGCTGGTAGGCGATGAAGTGCTGGCCATGATACCGCAGGGGGCAAAGGTCATCGACGTGGGAAAGAAGGCCGGAAATCACACGATTCCCCAGGAGGAGATCGGAAGGATCCTGGCGGAGGAAGCGCTGAAAGGCCAGAGGGTTGTAAGGCTAAAAGGCGGAGATCCCTTCCTGTTTGGAAGGGGTGGAGAGGAACTTGAAATCCTCGTAGAGAAGAAGATACCCTTTGAAGTTGTTCCGGGGGTAACCTCACCCATAGCGGTGCCGGCTTACGGCGGCATACCCGTTACACACAGGGATATGGCATCTGCCCTTCACATCATTACGGGGCACAGGAGGGAAGGAAAGGACTACGACATAGATTTTGAAGGACTTGTTAGAGCAGGCGGCACCCTTGTATTCCTCATGGGAATCGCTTCGCTGCCCCTTATATGCGAAAGGCTCATGGCGGCAGGGCTTGAGGGGAGCACGCCGGCAGCAGTTGTCCAGCAGGGGACGACGTCAGGTCAGAAGGTGATTTCAGCTTCTCTCGATACCATAGAAGAACAGGTGAAGCTGCAGGGCGTTGAGACGCCTGCCATCATCCTGGTGGGGGAGGTTTGCAGCCTTGCAGACCGATACAACTGGTTTGAGAGGCTCCCGCTGTTTGGCAGGAAAATACTCGTGACAAGGCCTGCAGAGAAGGATTCGGTGCTCACTTCAAAGCTAAGAGAGCTGGGGGCAGAGGTGCTGGAGATTCCGGCAATACAAATTGAGCCAATCC
>JAFTHD010000027.1 GCA_017457585.1 Bacillota bacterium
AATACGTCTGCAATTCTGAAGATTGGTTTACTTGACTCTATTGGACTTATCGCAGAAGACGTTATCTCTTCAAACAGCGCATATCTGGATGAACTGAAGCAGGAGCTATCATTGTCGGCTGCCGGGAAACTTCACATACACAAGAGACGAGATTACAGCAGCTTTGGTCTGCAAAACGGCAATGGCGATGCAGAAATCCCCATTGCAAAGGGCAGTGAATTGATTCCTCACCTTGCAAGAAAAGAATACATTCAGAAACGTATTTCATCTTTGGAGCAGGATATCGCAAGGCTCCATCAATTAAAGGAAGTTTCGATGAACACTAAAGAGCGTCTGCGATTTAATAATAAGCTGCGCAGATTTAATGATGTAGGGATCGACCTTGCCAGTGTTCTATTTTCACGTGAGCAAAATGAGTGGATCGATGAGTATTTTACATCCAACCCATACAATCGGGAGAACTTAAGCTATCAGACGGGATGCGGTTTATTCGTGCGATCCAAGTCTGAAGCAAAAATCGCGAGGCTATTGGAAAGCCTTGGCCTTCCGTACCGTTATGACGACCTGGTAAAGATTGAACCAAATGGATCCGGCGGTGTTCCTCATCGCGATACATACTTTGCAGACTTCAAGGTTCCTAATCTTCTGGGCGGCATCACGATTCACGAGCATTTCGGGGCATTTCAACTTGAGAATTATGCGGACAACGCCCTCAAAAGGCTCAACGATTATCACAATTTTGAGGTATATGAACTGCCCGGAAGGCCTGTTAAAGACTCCGAGTTCACGTTCTCTTTTGAAGGCAATCTCAATTCCAACGAGTCCCTCAGAACAATGCTCCGAAAAATTCTTCTGCCCTTCTGATTCATACCGCGAATTGTCCTTTGTATCATGGCTTACTGTTGCCTAAGACGAGTCACGTATAGTATAATTGAACCACTAAAATGATGATTCGAAAGGGCTTTTTTCAGAATGACTGCCAGCCTAAATTACGAAGAAAAACTGAAGACTCACAGGCGCAATCTGCACCGCATACCGGAAATAGACAGGGACCTTCCGAAGACTAAGGCCTACCTGCTGGAGACACTCGAGGGCCTCGGCTGCGAGCTGACATTTCTTTGCGGCAGCGGCATTTGCGCGTTCTTTGATTTTGGAAAAGGTCACGCTATCGCCTTCAGGTCGGACATGGACGCACTTCCTGTGGAGGAGGAGGTCGACTGCGAATACAAATCTTCTCATCCTGGCTTCATGCACGCCTGCGGTCACGACGGGCACATGTCCATGCTGCTGACTCTGGCTGAGTATATCGCAACTCTCGATGAATGTCCCCACGACGTTCTGCTGATTTTCCAACCGGCCGAGGAAACTTTGGGCGGTGCAAAGGAAATATGTGAAAGCGGGATCCTCTCTGTCCACAATGTAAAGGCAGTCTTCGGCATACACATGTGGCCTTTCCTTCCGGAAGGCGTCATCGGCAGCAGACCGGGCGCTCTCATGCCGAGATCTGCAGAAATCAACATCGACTTTTACGGCAAAGCCGCTCACGGCACGTCGCCATATGACGGACTGGACGCACTTTTTATAACCTCGGAATACGTACAGACGCTTTACAGGGAGCACGCCCTCATGGCAGGCGCAACGCCTCGCTTTGCAGAGGGAACGGGCGATTTGAAATATACGAAGGCCTGCAGCCCTGACGAACGGACTGTCATCCACATCGGCAAGATGGAGAGCGGATATGCGAGAAACATCGTGTCCGACTACTCTCACCTTCTCGGCACGATACGCGCATACGACGATGAGACTTTTGCAAAACTCGTAAGTCTCATTACCGACAACCTTAAGTCCGCCGAAGAGAAGTACGGCTGCACCACAAAGTTTACGAGAAGTGAGGGGTATCCGCCAGTCATCAACGACGCAAGTTTGTATGCAAGCGTGAAGCCTCTGCTGCAAACACTACCCGGCGGCTACGAAGAGATGGCTGAGCCGCTTATGATATCGGAAGACTTCTCATTTTACGGCCATTACGCGCCGGCACTCTTCGTCATGCTCGGTACAGGAACCGGCATTTCACTTCACAGCACCAACTGGGATTTTGATGAAAAAGTGCTCACGAGCGGGTTTGAGCTGTACAAGTCACTGTTACTACACACAGACTTCACAAGATAGTGATATTCTTGGTATATGCTTGGATACGTCAAGGTGGATAAGGGCGAGCTGAAGGTTCGCGAATACGATACATATACAGGATATTACTGCGGCATATGCAAGTCCATCGGCAAAAGGTACGGGCAGCTTCCTCGAATGGTGCTGAGCTACGACGCCGCTTTTCTCGGAGTAATCCTGGCGGCGCTCGGGGATTCGCCTGATGAGATCAAGATGGAGCAGTGCATAGCCCACCATATACAGAAGAAACCGGTCATCCGAAATGATGCCATCGACTATGCGGCGGATGTGATGCTCATACTGGCGTGGTACAAACTGGCAGACGATGTGGCCGACGAGGGCAAAGTGTCCGCGCGTGCAGCGATGACGGGATTTCGCGGAGTTCACAAAAAGCTTTACGCGAAGTACCCCCAGCTCTGCAGTGATATGGAGAGGCTTCTTGCAGAGCTTTCGGAGCTTGAAAAGGCAAAGTGCGACAGTCTCGATCGGGTCGCCGACTCCTTTTCGCAGATCATGCGGATCATCTTTTCCGAAGGAGTGAAAAGGCTCTACGGCCCTGACGACAAAAGAGCGGAGGTCCTCGGCAAGATCGGCTACCACATGGGGAAGTGGATCTATCTGGTGGACGCCATCGACGACATGGAGGACAATCTTAAGACGGGATCGTACAATCCGCTGTTTTACAGGTTTGGCTTCGATTCATCGGTGGAGAGCATCGCTCAGTTCAAGGAGAGAATACTCGATAATTTGAGTTTCAACCTTTTTCAGTATCTGGCCGTCATCAGTCAGGCGCTTGAAGAACTTGAATTTAAGAGATATAAAGGAATCATAGAGAACGTTATATATTTTGGGCTCAACCATCAGACACGGCTGATGATATACGGGCCTGAGGCAACAACGCATACGGACATGAGAGGAGAAAATGATGAATCCATATGAGGTTCTGGGCGTATCCGAAAACGCGTCTGAAGAGGAAATCAAAAAGGCCTATAAGGAGCTTGTAAAGAAGTATCACCCTGACAAGTATCAGGACAACCCTCTTGCAGACCTGGCTGAGGAAAAACTCCAGGAGATCAACGAAGCCTACGACATGATTATAAAGCAAAAGCAGAGCGGTTCCGGAAGTTCCGGATATGGGTACGGATACAGCTCCGGCGGAAGCTCAAGCTACAGCTCAGGCTCAGGTTCTTCCGGTACTCCCGATTACATGCAGATAAGAAGGTATCTGGACGCCAACAATCTTGTCGGAGCTGAGACGATGCTCAACTCGACTCGCGACAGAAGCGCCGAATGGTTCTTCCTGGCAGGTATGCTCTCCTACAAAAAAGGCTGGTACGATGATGCCATGAACAAGCTTCAGACTGCTACTCGCATGGCTCCTTCCAACACCGAGTACAAGCAGACCTATGCGAGGCTCGTGTCCATGGGCGGACAGTATCAGAACCAGGCTTACGGCAAGGGCTACGGAAACAACGACGACATGTGCTGTCAGGCGCTTCAGTGCTACATCTGCGCAGACTGCTGCTGCGACTGCATCTAAATCTCGTGCGTTCTCGCAGGTTTATCTAAGTTCATTCGCATGCAAAGTGCCGGAGGCATAATGTGAGTAAAAGAAACAGCAACAAATTAACATTTAAGATTGCAATGGGCGGGATTTTTCTCGCCCTTACGGTTATTTTTTTGTGTGGCGCAGCCTTCGTTCCGGGTATCGAACTGACCCTCTTCGCCTGCGCATCTTTTTTCACCGCTTTTATGCTCCTTGAGACTGGCACAGGCGGCGCTCTCCTTCTCTATGCGGCCGCTTCGATTCTGGGATTCTTCCTGCTCCCAAACAAACTCGCCATCGTTCCGTACGTTTTTCTCTTCGGCTACTACGGCATACTCAAATTCTACATCGAAAAACTGCGAACAGCTAAGGCTCAGATTGCAGTTAAAGTCATCTTCTTCGCTGGAATTTTGACTCTGGGACTCACCGTTTTTTTCAAAACTCTCGCCTCCGGGATATCGCTGCCCGATTACCCGGCACCCGTTCTCATAATCGCAGGTACCTTGCTCATGATTCTTTATGACTTTATCTATACCTACGTCATCAATTTTTACTGCGCCCGAATAAGGGCGATGATTTAGTAACGCCACGCTACAGTTAATCTTGTCCAAAGAACGTATGTTTGTTATAATTAGACAGGTGCTACCAAAGATGGTAGGCGGTTAGCCCTCACAACTGAGGGTGCAAAGCCCTCGAAGAAGGGGGTGATGCTGATGACTGTATTTGAAGCTCTATACCTTGCCGTATCCTTTGGATCGTTCATCGTGTTATTGCTTACGTACATAAAGAAATAACCGCCCCCAAAAGCCAAAGGTTGCGGTTATTCTTTAACTTATTCCCGGGCTAACCGTCTATCGGTAG
>JAFTHD010000028.1 GCA_017457585.1 Bacillota bacterium
CCGGAACATCGTACGTCTTACGCCTCTTGTTCCATACTTTCGCAAGTTCCTCCGTCTGAAGTGCCGATTGGCCGCTTGTTTGGGCCGCGCCGCTGGCTTCTGCCACAGACGTACGCTGTGCGCCCGCTCGTCCACAATCAGAAGCACATCCCTCACCCCTTTGCGACTCAGAAATATCCTCCAGCGCTGCGATCAGTCTGTCAACGTGCTCCCTCGTCGTTCCTATCCCCGTCATGCACATGACCATGCTCCCCGTGTCAAGCTCCGGGTAAATGTTATGCCCGATAAGAAGCCTGCTCGCCTCTGCGCCCGTAAGACCAAGCCCCGAAAAATCAATGTTCAGCTTCGTGAAGTCTAAAAGCGGCATCCTTTCCATCACCCGGATGCCCGGGATTCCGTCAGCCTTTTCATAGAAGCAAGATACATTACTCACCCAGTCTCTGAACAGCACATCCCCTTCTTCCTCTATTACAGAAGCGTTTATGTCGAGAGACGCCATCAGAAGATAGGAAGGGCTTGAGCTCTCTATCATCTGAAGCTTTTCTGCGACATCGGACGCCTGTACCCTGTCTCCACACAGGTTGAGGACTCCGCTTTGGGTAAAGGATGCAAGGGTCTTGTGCGTACTGTTGATCACCATATCGGCACCGGAGCTCTCTGCGGAGCGTGGGAGCATACCTGCCGAAAACGCTTCCATCATCTTCAGATGCGCCCCGTGCGCCTGATCCACGATGAACACCTTGCCGTAATCGTGAACCACTTTTGCAATTTCACCGATGTCGCTGCATATTCCGTAGTAATTTGGCGACGGGAGTATTACCGCAGCCGCGTCAGGTGCCCTATCGATCGCCGCCTTCACATCAGCAGCGCCAATCTGTCCTGAAATCCCGTATCCTGGCAAAACTTCAGGATAAACGTACTCAGGCGTAATATCGCCAAGCCTCATCGCGTTGTATACGGACTTGTGACAGTTTCTCGCCATAATCAGTTTGCCGCCTCTCGGAACGGCTGCGAGAATGGAGGCAATAATTCCGCCGCTGGTTCCGTTTACGAGGAGAAACGACCTTTGGGCGCCGTAGAGCTTTTCGTATTTTTCAGCCGTCTCTCTCAAGATTCCGTCATCGTGAAAAAGGTTGTCCGCCCCTTCTATCTCCGTGATGTCACAGTCCATCATGTTATCGAGAAACTCACCGTGTCCGTGCTCCCTGTAAAAGGCCGCGCCTTTGTGCCCGGGCATATGAAAAGAAACCGGATCACTTTTGGCGTGATCCAGCAAAAACTTTTCCGCATTTTTCTTCGTTATTTCGCTACCCAAAACTGCACCTCTCACACCCTACAGCCATGCGCCTGCAATCATGCACCAAAGTATCGGAAAGATAAGCGACGGAAGCATGTTCATGGTCTTCATATCCTTGATCCCGAGAATGCTGATTCCCGAGCTGAAAATCAAAAATCCGCCTACGATTCCAAGCTCCGTCATCATGGTATCCGTTATAAAATCGCCGAGCAACACCGTAAGCCCGTATATTCCTCCCTGCCAGAGGAAGAGTATCCCTGCGGCAAGCGCCATGCCGACTCCATAGGTCGATGCGAAGACCATGGAGGTCACAAGATCCAAAGTCGCATTGGTGAAAAGGTACGTGTGGTCGCCGTAAAGCGCGCTCTGCACAGGCCCCAGTATAGAAAGCGTCCCTACGCAGAAGATGAGGGATCCGGTCACAAGTCCCTGCATGAGATTTGTGTCGCCCTCTTTTCCGATTCTGACGGATTTCACCCTTTCATCCAGCTTTAGAATCGTACCGATCAGGCTGCCCAAGGCAAGGCATACGATAAACAGGACGGGATATTTGCTGTCCGGCATATTGTGCACTACCGCATTTATTCCAAGGCCTGTGGCAGCAAGTCCCATTGCCACGTAAAGGGCCGTCGTCTGCTCCTCCTTGAGCACCTTTTTGAACAGGCCACCTATCAGGCTGCCTGCAATGATTGTTCCCACGTTAACGAATGTTCCTATCAATTTATGTCCTCCGAGGCATCTTATAAGTGCGCACCGGTGCAGGATACAACCGCTGCCACTTTACCGCCTTCATCCCTTACTTCAATCTCGTAGAAGCAGTTCTTCCTGCCATCCTTGATGAGCCTGCTCTCGGCTATCAGCTTGTCGCCCTTAGGCTGCCCTAAAAAGCTTATCTGACTTACCACGGTAACCGTAGGCCCCTGCTTGAAATTCGATGCGACAGCAAAGCAAAAGTCTGCCAGCGTGTACATGGTACCGCCCATCACCGCTCCGAGGGCGTTTCTGTGTATGTCCTTAATTTCAAGACTGCAAAGGGCGTACTTGTATTCCACCTTCTCGATTACTGCGCCTGCAGCAGCCGTGGCGAATTTGTCCCCGTCAAAGAACTGTCTCGCTTCTTCCAGGTCCGCCTGCGTCATTACGATATTCTCACTCATTTTTCCTGCTCCCTATTCCTAAGATTATTTCTCATTATATCACCGATTTCCTTAAAAAGTTCCGCCGTTTCGCGATTTGAAGAACGGAACTCCAAAAGTTCAAATATATGCCCCTGCTGCACCGCGATTCTAACGCTCTCCGGGTAAACAAGTTCGAACACAAATGATACGTGTCCGACGAGAAAATCCGCAGGAGTCTTTCTCAGATCTCGCGATACGCATATCTCCTGTCTGAAATTTTCCATGACGGCAGGCGTTATGCTGCTCGTCTCAAGGTCTTCCGCAGTAACGCCGTAAATCGCTTCCGGCGTGCTCTCCACATTCACCCTTATGATGTCCACCTTGTCGGCGTCACGAATGATATTGCAGAACATCTTCTGCCTTCCTGTCAGCCCTTCATCGATCCTGTACCTGTTGTGCTGCCTTATGGAAGTCTCGATTAAACGGAGCTCTTCTTCAGTCATCCCTTCGTTTCCAAAGTTTGCGATGAGCCCGTCAGAAAAGAGGATATCTGCACCAAACTCCGCATGATTTACAGAAAGCTTGTCCATGAACGTACCGAATCTTCTCACCTGCTCGAACCTGCCTATATCGTGAAGCATTCCTATGGTCCAGGCAAGATCCACATCGTTTTCACTTAAGCCTATAGATGTCGCTATCTGTTCCGAAATCATTGCTACTTTCCCCGTATGGAGGATCTTCAGGTGAATCTTCTCATCCTCGGGGTCGTATTGATCCGTATATTCCTTAAAAGCTTCCGCTACCTTTCGCCTGTCTATGCTCATTGAATCTGCCTCTTTTTCACTTGCGTTCTACTTTTCCTATATCCTGAATTGATTAAGCGTTTTACAGCCTTGTTGCGGCCGCTTGCAAAAAATATTTTATCACTCTTCTTATGCTTTATCTACATCATATATTTGTAGTACAATGGCTGTTGTGGAACACGAGGAGGAAGATCATGGACAGGCTTTCGAGAGGAACAATTCTGAAATATGGATCGGCTGGATTGGGAGATGCAGTCGCCTATTCGATTGTCTGCACATACCTGCTCTTCTTTCTCACAACCGTAGCCGACATACGCCCAGCCGCAGCAGGAACGATGATCGCCATAGGCTCGGTATCGGATTCCGTCTTGAACGCCGTCATGGGCTACGTTTCGGACAACGTCGATACTCGCTGGGGCAGACGTGTTCCCTTCATGTTCATCGGCGGAATACTCCTGTTCTTTTCCATGCTCCTGCTCTTCACCGCCATAGATGCGGCGTCGATTATCAAAGCCGTTTACTACGTATTTTTCGTAATACTCTTTTACATTTCATACACCGGTTTCTTCGTTCCATACCTGGCTCTCGGCGCCGAGTTCACCCAGGATTACGATGAGAGGACAAGGCTGAGATCCTACACGGCCCTCTTCAACATGATAGGCTCCATGGCTGCCATGGTTCTTCCTGCATCCATGGTGGGGTTTTTGACCGGCAAAGGTTTCTCGGAGGCTGTCGGTTGGATGATTACCGCAGGCTCCCTCGGTCTTATCTCCTCCGTCAGCGTTCTCATCACGTGCAAAGAGGCTCGGAAATTCGATAAGCCGGCAACTGATAAAGTGATCAGTGCGTCAGGCATCAGTCTCAAAAATATGTTCGGTCAGTACCTGCAGGTACTGAAGCTTTCACCTGTACGATACCTGCTCTTTGCAAGCCTTTTCTTTCTCATCTCATATGGAATGCTCATATCGGATATCATGTACTTTTTCACGTATAATATGGGCTTCAGCTCCGGCAGGATATCCTGGCTTCTTCTCTGCAGGTGCATCGTTGGAATCGTCATCATTCCTTTCATAGATAAAGCCTGCAATCTCACCGACAAAAGATACGCTCTTATGGTGCTGCAGGCTCTGTTTGCAATCCTCATCGCCCTCTCAGGACTTCTCGGGATAACCAGCATATTCAGGCTATATGTCTATATCTTCTTCATGGGCGCAGCCACCGTAATTTACTGGCAGATCATGCCTGCCATCATCTACGATGTCTGCGAGTACGATCAGCTCATGACCGGTCAGAAGAGGCAGGGAACGATCGTATCCATTCAGGGCTTCGTTGAGTCCATCTCCGCCGGCCTTGGCACGCAGATTCTCGGCATCATCCTTCAGCTTGCCGGGTTTGATGGAAACGTGCAGACTCAGCCGGATCTTGCGCTCACCTGGATCGAGCGTTGCCTCACCTACATTCCTGCCGCATTTCTCCTGCTGTCCTCTGCGGCCCTTCTGAAATATCCAATTACGAAAAAGGTCTACGAGGAAATCAGGCGAAAGCTGGACGAATCCTGAAGTGAGAAAGAGGCCGGCACATAGATGCACCAGCCCCTCTACTGTCTATTTACTTACGATTACATCGCCTGCCATTGCGAGCGCATCGCCGCCGTCAAAAATGAGAAATGCGTACTCTCCTTCTCTCGCAATATGCTCCTTGAGCCCCGAATTGATAACGTAGCCCGTCCTATCGCCCGGCTCGCCTCTGTACACTTCAATTAACTCTATCTCAGTCTCTGTCCCTGAATCTTCACCGCCGCTTAAAAGAATGGCCGCATCACCCTTTGCAAAAGTGCCTTCTTCAACATACCCCTTCGCGCACGTCGTCCCTTTTAACTGTCTCGAAAGCCTGAAACCGATCTCCGCAGGGCTGAGCATGATAAGCTCGCTCTCCTCGACTTTTAGCCTCGCCTTTTTCCCCTTAACTACAGTATCTGCCATGATAAACTCCTAAATCGTTGTCTCGAACTTATCCTTGCAATGAGAACAGGTCACCTTGACGTGGCCTGCACCTGATGGCACTCTGAGTGCTCCGCCGCAGTGCGGACACTTTATAATAAGCGTGCCCGGCGCACCTTTCGGCCTCCCGTCATCACCATGATACAACTTAAAATCATCCAGCGTATGATCTCCGTAAAAACCACCATATGTGTAAGTGCTTCCGCCGTTTGCCTCCGTTCCGGAAACGTTCTCTGCAGGTCTTCCGTTCTTATAGAAACCGGCGTTCCAGTCCTCCTTTGAAAACTTGTTTACGAATTTGATGGCTATGATGTACATGAACAGCACAAATGCCAGGAGAAGAATTGTCGAAATGCCGTCTCCCATAAATGCCAGCGTATCGTAGATGCCGTGAATCATCATCGGTACGATGAGGGCACCGATGAAGCAGGTGAACACTTTGCCCGAATTTCCCTGTACGCGATTTTTCATCATGGCTCCGTAGAACATACCCATGAATGCGCCACAAAATGCGTGAAGCGGTACTGCGAGAACACCTCTCATGAGAGCAACGTAGAATCCGCCCTCAGCAACGTACATGAGGTTTTCAAAGAGCGCGAAGCCTACAGCGACGGATACACCGTAAACGATTCCATCAAACCGGTAGTCAAAGAACTTGCTTCTCCATGAACCTATGTAAAGCAGCCCGAACTTGCAAATCTCCTCGCAGAGAGCCGCAGACATGAAGGCATTACCCATAGCGTATGCAAGCTGGGAGCTCTGTGGTATGAACTGATCCATGAAGGTTTCTAAAAACATCGCAGGAATACAGGACACCGCGCCAAGGATGATCAGCTTTACGATGAGCCTCGTCGGCTCCTTTTCAACGGTATCCTTCCTGTATACGTAAAATACGATTAAAAATCCCGGTATAAGCGCCAGGAACATAAGACCTGTAGACATATAACACCTGCCTTTCTCGCCTTATATGTTACCATGAATCGGGATAATTTACGATATGATTCTAACAAAAAAGACCGCCTTAAGCGGTCTGCAGGAGCAGGCAAATTGCCTGCTCCCAATGAACCAAGAATGTTATCACATTGCCTCAATCTGCTCTGCGCTTAGCCCTGTGCATTCTGCTATCACTTCAATGGGAATGTCCTTTCGCTTCAGGGCTTTTGCAGTTTCAAGCTTTCCTTCTGTTCGGCCTTCCTCTCTTCCCTTCTTCAGTCCGTCCTTGTACCTGATGTTCAGTTCCTGTTCGAATGTCATGATCTTACGCTCCCCTTCTTCTGTGTTCCAATTCCGAACCTCTGCATCTATCTTCCCGGATAATGAGTCTTCCCTTTTCATAGCTGCATCGTTCATGTACCGGAACACTTCCCTTAGCGGTTCAGGTGTCCTATCTTCCTCCGCTGTACTGTTCAGTATTATTGTATAGCGTTCCTCTCCGCATGACAACCCCGTTGTCGGATCCGTCATCTCAAACCTGTACTCGCCTGCCCCTTTCCCAAACGGGTCAAAGCAGCAGAGGAATATCACGTAGTTCGCTTTCAGTTCGTCGTAAGTCTGACCCCTCCTGAGCTCCTCAATATCCATCATCGCATGATAGTATCTCGACCGCTTTGGCAGGTCATCTCGTTCAGCCACCTGCATCTCGATGTCATACCAGGCATCGTTGTCTTTGAACAGGACATCGAAACGCACCTGTTTCGCCTCGAGGCTTGCGATGAGAGTAATTTCAGTCCCCGGATCATTTTCGTGCAGTCTAACCGCTCTAATCTCCCTGTCAGAAATGATTCTCTGCAGAAGGCCTTTGCAAATCTCCGGATTACGCATCACGAGTGAAAAAACGATTGAATTGGTAAATGGGTATCTATATTTCATGATATCATCTCCTTTCTCCAAACACCCTGAGAAAGATTATATATCGCGAAATACCATCTGTCAATTATTTACTGGTTATTATTTACACTTAAGTTTACCCGATCGATTTACCGATACTCTTCCAACCGATATGATTCTCCAAATGGTCATACCAGTGTTCGCTCTCTTCAAAGCCTGCCCCTTCCACTACCATTACTCGAAATTTCACCTGCTTTTATTTCTGAATTGTGTTGGAATTCTGGTTATTAGCCTTTGCAACGCACTTCCATTCACCGTCCATCTTCAGAATCGACATCCCACTTTTTCTTCCGTGTTCAGTATTTTTAATTTTTCGATTGCACAC
>JAFTHD010000029.1 GCA_017457585.1 Bacillota bacterium
TCATCTTCGGAGCAGGCACGGGAAATCCCTTCTTCTCGACGGACACTACAGCAGCTTTGAGGGCTGCAGAGATCGACGCAGAGGTCATCCTTCTGGCTAAGAAGATCGACGCCGTTTACTCCGATGACCCTGAGATTAACCCTGATGCTGTCAAGTTCGACAGCCTGACCCACAAGGAAGTCCTGGAAAAGGATCTGAAGGTTATGGACTCGACTGCTGCAGCGCTTTGCAGGGATAACAACATAGCAATCCATGTTTTCGCATTGGCTGAAGACGGCAATATCAAGAAGGCTGTATGCGGAGAGAAGATCGGAACGATAGTTAGTTAATAAATTTGTTACATGGGAGGAAAAGTCATGTCAGAATTTAATCTCGATTTATTGGAAGAAAAAGTAGAAAAGAGCATTTCCGTTTTAAAGGAGGATCTGGGTACGGTGAGAGCAGGAAGAGCAAACGCAGCTCTCGTAGATAAGGTTATGGTGGATTACTACGGATCGCCGACACCGCTCAAGGCGCTGGCTAACATCTCCGTTCCTGAACCGAGAACGCTGCTCATAGCACCGTTTGACCCGAAGAGCATTCCTGACATCGAGAAGGGAATCAACATTGCAAATATCGGCATCAACCCTGTAAACGACGGCAAGGTAATCAGGCTTGCAATCCCTCAGGTTACGGAGGAGAGAAGAAAGGAACTGACAAAGACTGTCAAGGCTATGGGTGAGGATACGAAGGTTGCCGTGAGAAACCTGAGAAGAGATTTCATCGACAAGGCCAAGAAGGCTGAGAAGGCCGGAGACCTGACGGAAGACGATCTCAAGGAATTCCAGGACGATATTCAGAAGGTTCACGATAAGGCGATCAAGCAGATCGACGAGATCATTGCAGAGAAAGATAAGGAGATCATGGAAGTGTAAGCTTCTGTTGTTTCCCATTCATTTAAGTAATTCAGGATGTGGCCCGGACAGGGTCACATCTTATGTCTTGTATAAGGGATATTGTATCGGGAGAAAATTATGCTCGACAGAGAAAGAATACCGCGCCATGTGGCGATTATAATGGACGGTAACGGCAGGTGGGCGAAGGCTCACGGCGTGCCGCGTGTGGCAGGCCACAACGCAGGTATGAAGGCCATGAAAAAGATCGTGGATCACTCGGATAAGCTGGGTGTGGAGTATCTGACCGTGTACGCATTTTCAACGGAGAACTGGAAAAGGTCCGTTGAAGAGGTGGGCGGCATTTTTAAGCTGCTCGTTAAGTACGTGGCGCAGGACCTTAGGGAACTTGTGGAAAACAACGTGCACGTGAACATTTTGGGAGATTATTCTGCCATTCCGGAGGACGCGAGAAAGAGCCTTGAAAAGACCCTCGACCAGACGAAGGAAAACGACGGGCTCAAGTTCAACATAGCCATAAACTACGGAAGCCGGGATGAAATCAGGCGCAGCGTGCAGGAAATAGCAGGTCTCGTGCGGGAAGGGCAGATAGAGCCGGAGGACATCACAGAAGAAATGATAGGCGCTCATCTGTTCACAGGCCATGAGGATATTCCGGATCCTGAGGTAGTCATCAGGACCAGCGGAGAGGAGAGGCTTTCCAATTTCCTCATGTGGCAGTGCGCGTACAGCGAGTTCGTGTTCGTCGATGAACTTTGGCCGGACTTCACACCGGAGAGGTACGAAAAGGCGCTCGAGATATATCAGAGCAGAGACAGACGTTTCGGAGGAAGATAGTATGAAAACCAGAATACTTTCGGGGCTGATCATGCTGCCCCTGGTGATAATACTGATACTTGGGGGATACGTGCTCTTTGCAGCATGTTTCGTCATCGGAATCATGGCGGTAAGGGAATTCTTCAACGGATTTAAGGCTATGGACGTGCACCCGAGCCTTCCCATAGCGGTAGGCGCAGCGGTGTTTCTCTACGCTTCAAAGCTGATAGTAGGGGAATCGGAGCACGTGATGATGTTCTGGTTCTTCGGAGTTGTGGTGGCGAGTCTTCTCTACCTTTTCAAAATCGAGGAGCGAAAGCTTGAAGACGCTATGGCGACAATGGTGGGAATATTCTACATCATCTTCTTCTCATACCACATCACGCTGGTGGATATGGCGGAGCCTTATGGACTCATGGTGTGGCTCATCGTGATAACGGCCTTCGGAACCGATATCATGGCGTACTTTGTAGGCGTGGCGCTGGGAAAGCACAAGCTGTGTCCTAAGATCAGTCCTAAGAAGACCATCGAGGGTTCCATCGGAGGAATTTTGGGAAGCGTTATCCTGAGCGGAGTCTTCGGCTTCTTCTTCATGCCTCAGGTGCTCCTTCACTGCATCATCATAGGCGTTCTGGGCGGCGTGGTTTCACAGTTCGGAGACCTGACGGCTTCCATCTTTAAGAGGAAGATGGGCATCAAGGACTACGGCAATCTGATACCCGGTCACGGCGGTATTTTAGACAGGTTTGACAGCGTGCTTTTCACAGGCCCTATGGTTTACTACTATATTGTGCTTGTAATCGGAGTATAAAATGAAAAAAATAGGGATACTGGGGAGTACCGGTTCCATAGGTACTCAGGCCCTCGAGGTCATACGAAATAACAGGGATCAATATCAGGTGACGGCTCTTTCCTGTGCAAAGAATATCGACCTTCTGCGCAGACAGATTGAGGAGTTTTCTCCAAAGCTTGTGGCTGTAGAGTCGTGGAAGGACGCAAGGAGTCTTTCCTGCGAGTACGGCGGAATCGAATTTTATTACGGCCCCGACGGACTGAATCAGCTTGCGGCTATGGAAGAAAGCGACATCGTGCTAAACTCCCTCATGGGGATGAGAGGACTTGAACCTACCATGACCGCCATCGAAGCGGGCAAGGACATCGCCTTTGCAAACAAGGAGACGCTGGTAGTCGGAGGAGAGATCGTCACCGAAGCCGTCAAGAGAAAGGGCGTGAAGCTGCTGCCGGTTGACAGCGAGCACAGCGCCATTTTTCAGTGCATACAGGGGAGCGCTGACAATCCGGTAAGGAGGATTATACTGACAGCTTCAGGCGGACCATTCAGAGGATACACCAGGGAGCAGCTTGAGCAGGTTACCCTTGAGCAGGCGCTCAACCATCCCAACTGGTCCATGGGAAATAAGATAACCATAGACTCTGCCACCATGATGAACAAGGGCCTTGAGATCATAGAGGCCAAATGGCTCTTCGATGTGCCTATAGAAGACATTCAGGTGGTTGTGCACCCGGAGAGCGTCCTGCACTCAGCTGTTGAGTTTATGGACAGATCGGTCATCGGGCAGATGGGAAACCCGGACATGAGGATTCCCATCGCCTACGCATTTTCATATCCGGAGAGGACTGACCTTGAAGGCCTTGCAGAGAGCCTGGATTTCTTCTCCCTTGCAGGCGGCCTGAACTTCTACGAGGCGGACAGGAAGGTGTTCAAGACCATAGAGCTGGCCTGTGAGGCTTCAAGAAGGGGCGGTAGCTATCCCGTCATCATGAACGGAGCAAACGAGGTGCTTGTGGACAAGTTCCTGAAAGGGCAGATCAAGTTCACCGACATACAGGATCATCTCGAGAGAGTTCTCGAGGAGCACGTTCCCGTATACGGACTTAGTCTGGAACAGATCTTAGAAGAAGATGCGAAAATACGAAAACGAATCGAGGAAACGATATGACGATAATCTATGCCATCATCATATTCTGTCTGCTCATATTCGTTCACGAATTCGGCCATTTTTTCGTTGCAAAAGCGTGCGGAATTAAGGTGAACGAATTTGCCATCGGCATGGGACCTGCCATATTCAAAAAGCAGAGGGGCGAGACTCTTTATGCGGTGAGAGTCTTCCCAATAGGCGGCTACTGTGCCATGGAGGGCGAAGACGAGGAGTCGGAGGACGAAAGGGCATTTAACAATAAACCTGCATGGCAGAGGGCGTTGGTGCTCTTTGCAGGAGCAGGGATGAACTTCATAACATGCGTGGTGCTCATCATCATCGTGTACCTCGTTGCAGGAACGGCGACCACCACCATAGGAACGGTTTCCGACGATTCGCCGGCTGCAATGGCAGGCATCCAGGCGGAGGACAAGATCCTCGAGATAGACGGACACGAGATAACAAGCTGGAACGATGTCGCGGCAAGCGTGCCGGACGAAGAGGGCGCAGAGATCATCGTCAAGGTGGAACGAGACGGGCAGGTCATCGAGCTTACCAGCGGCGTTATGTATAACGAGGAGTCCCAGAGATACATCCTGGGCGTTACCACCAAGGCGGAGCACAATCCGGTAACTGCGGTGAAGCAGGGCGTTAAAGGTACGGGCACCATGACCGTCATGATGTACAAGCTGCTGAAACAACTGATCACGGGAGAGGTGTCTACGAAGGATCTTTCCGGACCTGTGGGCATCGTCTATGCGGTTAGCGACTCGGTCAGCTACGGCTTCATAAACGTGGTATACCTGGCGGCCCTTTTGAGCCTCAACCTTGCCGTTATCAATCTGCTTCCATTCCCGGCTCTTGACGGGGGAAGACTTCTCTTTCTCGCAATCAGGAAGATTACGGGGAAGGCGGTCACAGACAGGATGGAAGGTCTCGTCCACTTCTTTGGACTCATGTGTCTGTTCGCACTGATGATATACGTTACGTTTAACGATGTCCTGAAGTACATCCTACCGATTTTTTCATAGGATAAGAGAGGCAAAAGATGACGAAGAAACAGGTCTGGTGCGGAGACGTCAGGATTGGCGGAGACGCGCCCCTATCAATACAGTCTATGACAAATACGAATACGGCAGATGTGAAGGCATCCCTCCAGCAGATTCAGAGACTCCGGGATGCAGGCTGCGAGATTATAAGACTGGCGGTGCCCGATATGGAGGCTGCCCGGGCTTTGAAGGAGATTAAGGCTAAGGCCGGCATGCCTGTCGTTGCGGACATCCATTTTGACTACAGGCTGGCTCTCGAAGCAATGCGAAGCGGCGTGGATAAGATAAGGATCAACCCGGGCAACATCGGAGCACGGGAGAACGTGCAAAAGGTGGCCGATATGGCAAAGGAACGTGGGATTCCCATCAGGGTCGGTGTGAACTCAGGATCCCTTGAGAAAGACATTCTTGCAAAGCACGGTCGCGTGACGGCTGAGGGACTTGCCGAGAGCGCCCTTAGAAACGTGGGGATTTTGGAGGAACTGGACTTTGACGATATTGTCATATCCCTGAAGTCAAGCGACGTGGCAATGAACTATCAGGCCTACAAGATCGTAAATGAGGCTTGCGACTATCCGCTCCACATAGGGGTGACGGAGGCAGGAATCCCTTCGAGAGGAAGGATCAAGTCGGCGGCAGGCGTCGGTGCGCTTCTCCTTGAAGGAATCGGCGATACCATGAGAATCTCCCTCACGGCAGACCCGGTAGAGGAGATCATCATGGCAAGGGAACTTTTGGCTGCCCTCGGCATACGAAAAGAGCGGGCGGAGATCGTGTCCTGCCCTACGTGCGGAAGGACGGAAGTGGATCTGGAGCGCATGGCAACGGAGATCGACAGAAGCGTCACAGCCCTTTACGACAGGCTGGGAGACGAAGCGAGATCCCTTAAGATCGCCGTGATGGGCTGCGTCGTGAACGGTCCGGGAGAGTCCAAGGGCGCTGATATAGGCGTAGCCTGCGGCAAGGGCAAGGGCGTTATATTTGCAAAAGGTGAGATATTGGAGACGGTAGATGAATCCGAAATAACGGATAGAATCGTAAAGCTTGCAGAGGAACACAGCAGGAAATGATAGAGCTTCTCAAGAGTCTGGTGGAAGATGCGAGGCCGGACGGACTTAAAAAGGAAGATTTCAGGTGCAGAGCAGAGAAAGCGGTACTGTCAGCGGACGGGGAGAAACTGACGGCGAGACTTTCTCTGAATTTTGTGTTGCCTTACGAGATCATAGACCGGTTCAAGAGGTCCATCATAGGCCAGCTTCCAGGCGTTGAGGCGGTGGATCTTACGTTGGACTATGAAGACCTGCTTCAGTCGCCTGAGGAAGCGCTGCCATTTTACATCCCACACATGGTGGTCATCGTAAACGGCAGCTATGCCCACGTTACCAGGACCATATACACGGATGATTTTAGCCTGGATGACGAGACGCTTACCATACGCGCGCTGGGCGA
>JAFTHD010000030.1 GCA_017457585.1 Bacillota bacterium
CATAGTTTCTCCGGCTCAGGATTAAGGCGAAGCTGTATCTACATATCGTCAGACAGTGCCTTTCCTGCATTCCTGCTGTCGGCCGGAGCAAGCGTAAGGCCGATTACTCCTGCAAGGATGAGCGCTCCGCACAGGAAATGATACCATCTTAACGGCTCTCCAAGAATGAGCGCGCCGGCAATTATTGAAACAAAAGTTGAGGCGCTGTTAAAAATAGCAGACTGAATGATCTCCATATGAGCCAGCATATATGCCATGAACTGAGCTGAAAGGAGTATACAGAATATGCCGAGGAAGGATGCCCATATGACGAACTCCGGATGACCCAAAGGCGCAAGCAATTCTTCAAATCCGTCCGTCATGGCTGCTTTAACGATTGACGTCCCAATAAATATTATTGACCCGCCTATTGCAATTGCAGCCGTGATTTCAATAGGCCTGAACACTCCACGTACGTATCTGGCAGAAACATTCTGGCAGCCCATGAAAAATGTCCCTATCGTCATAAAGATTATGCCCTTAAGATTCAAATGAATGTCAGAAGCATTGAGTACTATCAGAATCATCAGGGATGCTACAGTCATTACGACAAATACCATCTGGAGTCTTGTTGATTTCTCGCCCAGCACTACCCTGCCTATGATTTTTGCGAATATCGGTACCATGGCGTACACTATCGCACCTTCTATGGATGTTGCAAAGAACATGGATAGAATCTGGAATATCATAAAGAGGATGTAGAAGGCGGCCGTCTGATAGAGCTTTGCCTTCGGTCTTCTGATCTGAGACTTGGGATAAAGACCCATATGCCTCGTCACCAAAATCCAAAGGGTAACGCCTATGAGCGCCGCAACATACCTGTATGTCAGAATGGTCAGCGTGTCTGCATAAGGCACGCATTTTTTAATTCCAAAGAATGAAAATCCGATGGAAAGAGTGAAGGCTGCTGCGACCAAATACAATCTCCATCTTGGTTCCCCGTCTATCTTCTTACTGCTCATCACGATCTCCTCATCCTGCGCAAAATCTGCGCTGACTACTCTCCTGCCGATGGGTGGCACATCAAAATTTTATAACCTTTTTTATCTTTTTACAACACACATTTACGCGGCAAATAACTGCGGCTCACATCTTCCGTCTGCTTTCAGCCAGCAAGCGCACATTCGTTTTCCCTATATCCTCGTTTTTGAAAAAGTACATTTGCTTTGAACGAGTACATTTGCCTGCAAAAAGTACAAGAGACGGGAGAATCCCGTCTCTCAGTGGAGGAGTTACTAATTAAAAGCTTTAAAGTTTAATTTCAAGTGATTGAATGAAGTCCTTTGGCTTAGATGAGTGTACCCAGGTGCTTCATTGTTCTGATAAGCTGGTTTACATAGCTCATCTCATTGTCGTACCACGCAACGATTCTTACTTCGTAGATGTGCGTTCCGCACTTCTCAGCAAGAGTCTGCGTTGCATCGAAGAGTGAACCGTAGCTGATTCCGATGATGTCGCTTGAAACCAGTTCCTCTTCTGTATATCCGAATGATTCTGATACAGCTGCCTTCATTGCTGCATTGATTCCTTCTACTGATACTGAATCCGTCTCATCCTTGAGCGTTGCATCCAGAATAGTGATTGAACCTGATGGAACAGGAACTCTCTGTGCCGATCCGATGAGCTTGCCATCCAGTTCAGGAATAACCAGACCGATTGCCTTTGCAGCACCAGTTGAGTTAGGCACGATGTTTACAGCACCTGCTCTTGCTCTTCTCAGGTCACCCTTTCTGTGAGGTCCGTCCAGAATCATCTGATCGCCTGTGTATGCATGAATCGTCGTCATGAAGCCTGTTCTTACCTCTCTGTAGTTGGCAAGTACCTTTGCCATCGGAGCCAGGCAGTTTGTCGTACAGGATGCACCTGAAACGATGTTGTCTTCTTTTGTCAACGTGTCGTGGTTTACGCCGTATACGATTGTAGGAAGATCATTTCCTGCAGGTGCTGAAATCAGAACCTTCTTTGCACCGGCATCGATGTGAGCCTGTGACTTAGCCTTTGAAGTGTAGAAACCTGTACATTCGAGTACGATATCCACATCCAGATCCTTCCAAGGCAGATTCTTAGCGTCAGCTTCGCTGTAGATAGGGATCTGCTTACCGTCAACTGTAATCGAATTTTCGTCGTTTACTACTTCGTGCGCATCTGAGTATCTGCCCTGTACGCTGTCGTACTTGAGCAGATGAGCCAGCATGTCAGGACTTGTCAGGTCGTTGATGGCAACGATCTCACAACCCTCATCCTCAAAAGCCTTGCGGAATGCCAGTCTGCCGATACGTCCGAATCCATTAATTGCAATCTTAGTCATTTTGAAAACCTCCTGTAAATCATTTATTATCTTATTTATTGAGTTCAATTATTTCAGTTCTGTCCTTCATAGCAGGCACAGGTAACTTGTCGGTTATTATCGTTCCAGCTTCAAGGGGTGCAAATTTGACAGAGGCCACTTTACCGAATTTACTGCTGTCGGCGAGCACGTATACCCTGCTCGATCTGCCTATCGCTTCTGTCTTAACCATAGATTCCTCTATGTCTGCTGTGGTAAGACCGCTCTCCGAATCTACACCGTCAGTCCCTATAAAGCATTTGTCAAAGTGATATTTCTGAAGGTTCGTCACAGCATCATGACCCGTTATCGCCTCAGTAGATGTTTTAACGTATCCCGAAAGGATGTAAGTCCTCAGCCCTCTCTCCGCAAGCCTCAGCCCATGGCGCACTCCATTCGTAACGAAGGTCGCCCCGTAACATCTGATCCTGTCTATCATGCTGCCGGTAGTCGTCCCTGCATCTATATAGATAAGTTCACCATCCTTTATCAGCGATGCTGCATATGCGGCCACTTCACTCTTCTCCTCAACCTGGAGAC
>JAFTHD010000031.1 GCA_017457585.1 Bacillota bacterium
CTTCACGTGCCCTACAGGAAGACGGGAAAGCTGATCGTCGCCTCTGATAGAGAAGATGAAGAAGGCGTAATAGAACTTTATGAGCAGGGAATGTCAAACGGATGTGAAAATCTTAGGATAATCGGTGGAGAAGAGGCGAGGAGACTTGTAAATGGATTGGAATGTAAGCTTGCACTTTTTTCTCCGGAAACCGCAATAACAAATCCGTTTCTATATTGCGTAGCACTGGCGGAAAACGCTCACGAAAACGGTGTGGATTTTATGTTTGACTGCAAAGTCAATTCAATTGAAAAGAATGAAGGCAGGTTCCTTATTAAGACTGGCAGGGAGAACTCGGAAGTTTACCGAAGTAAAATTATAGTAAACTGCGCAGGCCTTGGAGCCGACGAGATATCCTCAATGGCAGCAGGAACGAATTACAGGATATTTCCTTGCCGGGGTGAATACTATATCCTCGATGAAGATATAACCGGGATTCTTCCAATGCCGGTTTATCCTGCACCGAGGAAGGGCATTGGAGGTCTTGGTGTACATGTTACTCCTACTGCTGAGGGTAACGTAATAATAGGGCCAAGTGCTGTCTATATCGATTCCAAAGACGATTATTCAGTTACAAAAAATGTATTAGACAATCTTTTGGCAGAGGCATTTGAGCTGATACCTGAATTAAAGAGACTTAAACCAATAGGAAATTACAGCGGTATAAGACCAAAGATGACCTCTCCCGATGAAGGTGGATATGACGACTTCATCATAGAGGAAGATAAGCTTGTCCCCGGACTTTTTAATATGATAGGCATTGAATCTCCCGGGCTCACAGCTTCGGTTCCTGCAGCTAAGTACATGGCAGGGCTCATAGGCAGCAAGTTGCGGCTTCAGGTTAAGGATATTTGGAAGAGCAAACGAGATGGTATAGTAACTTTCAGAGATAAGACCATTGAAGAACAGGTTGCGCTCATATCCGCAGATCCTGAGTATGGCGAAATTTTATGCCGTTGCAGGAAGATAACCCGTGGAGAGATTCGACGCGCGATTGAAAACCCACTGGGCGTGCGTTCTTTAAGCGGCATAAAGTATAGGGCATGGCCAATGACGGGAAGATGCAGCGGAGGATACTGCCTTCCCAAAATCACGGAGATGTTGATAAAGGATTACGGCATGTAGCCAAACGAAATCAATTACAGAGATGTAGGCAGCGGTATGTTCACAGGAGAGGTGAAATGAGAGATGCAGATGTAATCGTCATCGGAGCAGGTCCCGGCGGACTTGCGGCTGCTGCATCCGCAGGGGAAAAAGGCGCTGATGTTTTGCTCATAGAGAGAGAACACAGAACCGGAGGAATATTGAATCAGTGTATTCACGATGGATTCGGGCTGGTGCGCTACAATGCGCAGCTAACGGGGCCGGAGTATGCTGCACGATCACTTGCTGAGGTTGACCTATGTCATGTAAGGATTCTGAACGATACTATGGTTACGGCAATCAGAAGAACCAAAGAATCCCTTGTTGTGACAGCAGTATCCCGCGATTCTGTCAGAGGATATTGTGCAGGTTCGGTCATTCTCGCCACAGGATGCAGGGAACGAACCAGGGGTATGATAGGAATACCGGGTACGCGGCCTGCAGGTATATTCACTGCAGGAACTGCACAAAACCTTATAAACACGAAAAATGTAATGGTAGGAAGACGAGCAGTCATTCTTGGAACAGGTGATATCGGACTCATAATGGCAAGGAGACTTACCATAGAAGGAGCCGAGGTTGTATGTGCTATTGAGGCGAGAGAGAAGCCGCAGGGACTTGCAAGGAATGTAAGGCAGTGCATTCAGGATTTTGGGATACCGCTCTATCTGTCCCACACAGTTACTAACGTCATCGGGAAAAGAAGACTTGAGGCCGTAATCATGTCCAGGGTGGATTCAGAGGGGAGCCCGATTCCCGGTTCTGAGAAAAAAATCGAATGCGATACTCTTATTCTTTCCGTTGGACTGATACCGGAAAACGAAGTGGCTCAGACTGCCGGTGTTTCTCTTGATAAAAATACGAACAGTATAATTACAGATGATTTTTTAATGACTGAAGTCCCCGGGATTTTTGCCTGCGGCAACTGCAAGGGGATAATGGATCTCGCGGATTACGTGTCCCTTGAGGGAGAGGTGGCAGGTGAGAATGCGGCTGCATATGCCCTTAACATGAATATGCGGCCATCACATGTAAAAGGAACGGGTACTGCACCAAAAGGAATGCCCGAAGAAGGCGTGTTAACGTGCCTGTTTTGCCCAAAGGGATGCAGCTTGAAAACAGAAGGCGATAGGGTTACAGGTAACGGATGCAGAAAGGGTCTGGAATTTGCAGCTTTTGAAAAGACTGCACCTCGCAGGGTTCTTACAACGACGGTAAAAACCGCCGAAAGGGGGGACTTACTTCCAGTCAGGAGCGAAGGGTATCTACCTCTAAAAAGCATTTCTGATATAGCAGATATACTCAGAAATATCAGGGTTTGCGAACCGGTCAAAGAGGGACAGCTCATTACATGCATCGGTAATCCGGTTAGCGCGAAGATTGTTTCTCAGTGTAATCACGAATAGCACAATAAGTATCTGTGATTGAGTAAATTTCGTTTACAAGATTTGTTTATTATGATATAAAAGATAGGTGCGAAATGTAATAATGTTCAAAAGTGGGTAATACAGACGGTCGCGCGCGACTTCGGGTCGTGTGAGGAAAGTCCGGGCTCCATAGGGCGAGGATGCCGGATAACGTCCGGCGTAGGTAACTATAGGGAAAGTGCAACAGAAACACACCGCCGAAACGGGTAATGCCGTGGTAAGGGTGAAATTGCGAGGTAAGAGCTCACAGGGGAACATGGTAACATGTTCTTCGTGTAAACCCCATCCGGAGCAAGACCAAGTTAGGGCATAGAAGGCGGCTGCCCGTCGCTGCCCGGTAGGTGGGTCGCTTGAGCCTGTTGGTAACAGCAGGTCGAGATAGATGATCGTCAGATACAGAACCCGGCTTACGTGTTGCCCACTCGTATATCGTATTTCAAGTGAAGGATTTTATCAAAAAAGGTCTTGCAAACGTGCTGAAATACGGTATAATAATAAAGTCGCAAGTGCGACGAACAATTCCATATGTGCGGATATGGCGGAATTGGCAGACGCGCACGGTTCAGGTCCGTGTGAAGGTTACTTCATGGGGGTTCGAATCCCTTTATCCGCACCAGTTTCAAAGAAGACACCATTTGTATTGGTGTCTTCTTTGAAGTTAATGAGTTTTATAAGGGGATTCGAACCCGAAAGGGCGTGAGGCTCCGGTGTAGCCTCACGGTACGAGCACAGCAGCGCTGGGCGGAGTACGGCGGATGCGCAGCATGCGCGAAAATCCCTTTATCCGCACCAATTTCAAAAGGACACCGGCAGGTGTCCTATTGAAATTGGTACAGCAAGTGTGCAGTAGCAAGATTATGTTTTGGGGCATAAGCAAATTCGCTGGATCGGTCAGAGAAATGTATCATTCAGCGATTCTGTGTTTATGAATTCGCTGGATGGCATGATTTTCTGTGGTAAACAGCGAATTTGCGAAATCAGTAAGAGCGAACGGCAGTTATTTTCCAGGCAAACAGTGAATCTTCGAACTCAAATTCGCTGGATCGGTCGGAAAATTGTATTATTCAGCGATTCTAAGTTTGTAAATTCGCTGGATGGCATGATTTTCTCTGGTAAACAGCGAATTTACAGTTTTGAAACATACGCCCTATCCATTTATTCAATGAATCACTTGCATTGAATTTTACATATTTTTGATATATACTGATTATGTTTTAAATCATACTAATTTAGGAGGGATTATGCTTAACGAGTTTTCCAGAACAGAAATATTATACGGCAGAGCAGCTATGGACAAACTTGCTGACAGCAGAGTCATAATTTTTGGAATCGGCGGAGTGGGGGGATACGTTGTTGAAGCTCTCGCAAGATCCGGTATTGGAGCGTTGGATCTGGTTGATGATGATATAGTTTGCCTTACAAATATTAACAGGCAGCTCCTTGCAACAAGACAGTCCGTTGGCCATTACAAGGTGGATCTCGGTGCAGAAAGGGTCGCAAGCATTTCCCCATCATGCAAAGTAACAACATATAAGACATTTTATATGCCGGATACACAGGATCAGTTCGATTTGAGCCAGTACGACTATGTTGTGGATGCAATTGATACCGTTACCGGTAAACTCGCTATCGTTATGAATTCAAAGAAAGCCGGAGTCCCTGTAATATCTTCGATGGGAGCTGGCAATAAAAAAGATGCATCGGCTTTTGAAGTGGCGGATATCTACGAGACATCCGTATGTCCTCTTGCAAAGGTGATGCGTCATGAACTGAGAAAGAGAGGGATCGATTCTCTCAAAGTTGTCTATTCCAAAGAGAAACCTACAAGACCGATCGAAGATATGTCTATAAGCTGCAGGAGGCACTGCATATGTCCGCCTGAAGCCGCGAGAACATGTCTCGAGAGGCGGGACATTCCAGGTTCAACGGCCTTTGTTCCATCTGTTGCAGGTTTAATAATCGCAGGCGAGGTTATAAATGATCTGACAGCGCAGGTGCCTGCTCCGAAGACGGGAGAAATGTGATGTTCGAAAAATTGAAAGAATCAATTAACGACAGGCTTGAGAAAATGGCAAAATCAAATGAAGAGGTAATGGGACCCGGCAGACCGGACTGCTGTACGTTAAACAGGCAGGAGAATATCAAGCAGCAGAACCAGAAGGGAAGGAAATAGAACATGCCTGAATTAAGCAAAAGGGTAGGTACTTTTACAGATTCAGTCATAAGAAGAATGACGAGAATCAGCAATAAATACGGTGCTATCAACTTGTCCCAGGGATTTCCGGATTTCGATCCTCCGCAAGTCATGATGGACAGGCTCTCAGAGATAGCCCATGAGGGTCCTCATCAGTATTCTATAACATTCGGTGCTCAGAACTTCAGAGAGGCGGTGTGCCGCAAACAGAGCAAGGCTATCGGAAGATATATAGACCCGGAATCCGAGATAGTCATAACATGTGGCGGTACCGAATCTATGATGAGTGCAATGATGACAATCTGCAATCCCGGGGATAAGGTGATGGTGTTTTCACCTTTTTACGAGAACTATGGAGCTGATGCTATATTGTCCGGAGCAGAACCGATCTATATACCGCTCGTACCGCCTCACTATGACTACGATATTGAAATGATCGAGAATGGATTCAAAGAAGGTGCTAAAGCGATCATAATTTGCAATCCATCAAACCCGTGCGGCAAGGTTTTCACGCGCGATGAGCTGATGGAAATCGGTGAACTTTGCATTAAATACGACGCATTTGCAGTCATGGATGAGGTGTATGAGCATCTGGTATATGAACCGGCTGTCCATACCTTCATGTCAGGGCTTCCGGGTATGTTTGATCACACAATTACCTGCAATTCATTGAGTAAAACATATTCTATTACAGGATGGCGTCTCGGATATCTTATAGGTCCTGCAGATGTTGTTGAAGGGGCACGAAAAGTTCATGATTTTCTCACTGTTGGGGCGGCGGCGCCACTTCAGGAAGCAGCAGTAGAAGGGCTCAATCTTCCCGACTCCTATTATGAGGAACTCAACAGGGAGTACAGGGAAAAGAGGGATTTCTTCTGTGAAGGACTTGATGAGATCGGACTTAAGCACAATGTTCCGGAAGGTACATATTTTGTTCTTGTAGACATAAGCGATTTCCTCGAATTGGAACAGTTCAAGGGATTTACAGATATGGAATTCTGTGAATGGCTGATAAGAGAAGTCGGCGTTGCAGCTGTTCCGGGATCCAGCTTTTTCAGGGAAGATGTCAACAATCTTATCAGATTTCATTTTGCAAGAGGCAGAGATACTTTGAGCGAAGTGTTGAGAAGGCTTGAAAAGTTGAGGACGCTTCTGGAGAATGATCATTCTCTGTAACCGGATTGCACTATGACAGCAAGTCAATAAAATGTTTTGAAAGATGCGTTTATAAAGGTTGAAATGACTGGATTTTCGCCAAGTTAATTGACTAAGTTGCTGTTTTACGGTACAGCAATTTGATGTAAAATATAGGGGCAAGCGAGGGCTTGCCTTTTGCTTTGCACGAAATTATGTTTTAAGTTTTTAGGTAAAGGAGATTAGAACAAGAAATGTTCAAGACAAGAAAAGGCATCATAGGTTGTGTAGTAATAGGAGTACTGCTTGTGTTCTACATCATAGCAGCCGTAGTTACTACACCTGAAAAGGTTACCAACAGCGGTTGGGCGCTCGTTCCACCGCTCATCGCCATCGTTCTGGCACTGGTAACGAAGGAAGTATACAGTTCGCTTTTCATCGGTATCGTGACGGGTGCACTGCTGTTTTCTGGTTTCAGCTTCGAGGGGACGATCCTTCACGTACTCAACGAAGGATTCCTGGCATCCCTTTGTGACACCTACAACATGGGTATACTCATCTTCCTGGTAGTTCTGGGCGCCATGGTAGCACTCATGAACAAGGCCGGCGGCTCGAAAGCTTTCGGCGACTGGGCAAAAACACATATCAAATCGAGAGTCGGCGCACAGCTTGCAACCTTTGCGCTGGGCGTTCTCATCTTCATCGATGACTACTTCAACTGTCTGACCGTCGGCAGCGTTATGCAGCCTGTAACGGACTCTCACAATATCTCGAGAGCGAAGCTGGCGTACATCATCGACGCAACGGCAGCGCCAATCTGCATCATAGCACCGGTATCATCATGGGCTGCTGCAGTATCGGGATTCGTTGAAGGCGAAAACGGCCTCAAAGTGTTCATCGAAACGATTCCGTACAACTTCTACGCACTGCTGACCATCGTGATGATGCTTTCGATCGTAAGCCTGAACGTTGATTTTGGCCCGATGGCAAGACATGAAGCCAATGCTGCAAAGGGCGATCTATTCACCTCAGGCGGCGACGAATATAAGAAGATTCAGAACGAGGAAGTAAGCGACAACGGTAAGGTGATCGATCTGGTATTCCCTGTAGTTGTTCTCGTAATCGCATGTGTAATCGGTATGATCTACTCCGGCGGATTCTTCTCCGGCGAAACTTTCATCGATTCATTTGCAAACAGTGACGCTTCCGTTGGACTGGCTATCGGCTCCATCTGCGCACTGATCATAACCGTTGGATTCTACGTTGTAAGAGGCAACATCACATTTAACGAATGTATGGGATGCGTTCCTGACGGATTCAAGGCAATGGTACCTGCCATCCTGATCCTCACTTTCGCATGGACTCTGAAGGCAATGACTGACAGCCTCGGTGCAAAGGACTTCGTTGCTGGAATCGTTTCAAGTTCGGCTGGATTCCTGCTTCCGATTCTCCCTGCAGTTGTATTCGTTATCGGATGCTTCCTGGCATTTGCAACGGGAACTTCCTGGGGAACTTTCGGAATCCTCATTCCAATCGTAGTAAGCGCATTCTCAGGCGACCACCAGATGATGATTCTGGCAATGTCAGCTTGTATGGCAGGTGCCGTATGCGGCGACCACTGCTCACCGATTTCAGATACGACGATCATGGCTTCGGCGGGAGCACAGTGCAACCACGTGAACCACGTCAACACCCAGCTTCCATACGCCATCTTCGTAGCGGCAGTTTCCTGCATCGGATACCTTGTTGCAGGGTTCGTAAGGACACCTTGGATCTCTATCGCACTTGGAATCGTACTTATCTTCGTATTCCTGAGGCTGCTGAAGAACAGACAGGTTAAACCGGTTGCATAGACACGCGTGAATCATTGTAATGAAACCCACGGATGAAATCATCGGCATCGCCGCGTGACGCCATTCGTGGGTTTGTTGTTTTAGACATTCAGGTATAGTATAATATCACCGGTAAGCCATAAGGGAGGAAACACGATGGATTTGAATTTCGATATGCAGCCGACGGTGCTGCTTTACAATATGCAAACGAGTGAGCGTGGGGAAAAGATTCGCGCGTATCTTACCAAGACCGGTGTAAAAGTAGTGGACGTTCTTCCAGCTGACTTTCGTCAGCCCATCGGCGCGCTGGCAGGCGTTCCGGGATACGAGAGGACGAGTGATATTCACATGGGTGCAGGTTTTACGGACGAAATGCTCATCATGCACATGTTCGATGATATGAGGATGAATGCATTCTTCGCATTTTTCAGGCAGGCAGGATTACAGTCAGTTGACCTGAAGGCTGTAGTCACGCCCACCAATGCCGAGTGGAATTCCATAGACCTGCACGATGAAATATCAAAGGAACATGCCATGATGCACGGACAGAATAGGTAGGGAAGACGGAATTGGACAATAAGATTATCATTGACGAAGTTACAAGGCACGACTATCCCGGCTGGATCAAGCGCGTTAGCGGCGGTGAAGGCGGCGAGAGCTATCTTATTATAGGCTCTGAGAAGACGGCATTATACGACTGCGGCATGGCATACTGCGGCAGCTCCCTTGCAGACAACATAAGAAAGGAACTTGGAAGGCTTGGGGGAAGGAATCTGGACTACATCATCCTGACCCACTCCCATTACGACCATCTGGGCGGTCTGCCGTACGTGCGCAAAGCTTTCCCGGGTGCCGTTATCATAGGCGGCGAATACTGCGCGCACGTTCTGAAGAGAGAAGGCGCGCTGAAGGTAATCAGGGAACTGGGAAGGTCAGCTGCTTTGAAGTACGGAGCAGATCCGGAGGTCGTAACCACTGAAGGACTTGAGGTTCAGAAAGTAGTGAAGGACGGAGACGTCATTGATCTGGGAGACCGTAAGCTCAATGCCATCTATACGCCGGGCCATACCAAGTGCTCCATGGCTTTCATGTCAGAGCCGGATCACGTCATGTTTGCCAGCGAGACTTTGGGCGTGCTCCTGCCCAAGTCAAATGAATACCAGCCTTTAATCCTGAAAAGTTACAGGGATACTGTTGCGACGATTGCAAGGTGCAGGGCAATGGCACCCCGTTACCTCATCATGCCTCACTTTGGAATTATTCCCGAGGAGAAGATGGAAGAGTTCTGGAACATGGCCGAGGAGATGAGCAGAGAGGAATTTGAATTCGTAAAAGGGATGTGCGCTGAAGGCAGAAGCATACAGGATATGATCGACCAGTATGCCGAAAGGTACTTCGTAGCAGGAAGGGCAGCGGAGCAGGCTGAAGATGCCTTCTTCGCAAACGCAGTTCCTACGATTAAGATGTATGCCAGGGAACTGGGATATACACCTGAGGAGAGTAAAGAATAGGACGAGATGAAGATACGTTTTGCAGGTTCTGAAAATTTCATAGAGGTTCGCAGTCCCATCGATGTACTGACTGCTGCAGGACTTGCAGGAGAAACGATCGATGGCATCTGCGCAGGAAACGGTTCCTGCGGCAAGTGCAGGGTAAGGCAGCTTGAAGGCAAGGCAAACCCGGTAACCACACAGGAACGAAGTCTGCTCACCGAAAAGGAGATTTCGGAAGGGTACAGGCTGGCCTGTATGTTGCTGCCGGAGACGGATGTGCTGATCGAAAATGCCTTTCATGATATTAATGCCGGCAGCAAGGGGGAAGGAGTGCTTCTTCCCGGTGCTTTCCTGAAGTCGTTAGAGGCGGAGCAAAGAGCCGGATACGGGATGGCCTTCGATATCGGAACGACCACAGTGGCCGGAATCCTTTGGGATATGAAAGGCGGCGTATGCCTGGGAGCAGCTTCGGAAGACAATCCCCAGAGAGTTCACGGAGCAGACGTAATATCCAGGATCAACTACATCGGAAAAGATGGTGAGAATCTCGGTCAGCTTCACAGGGAAATCATAGGCTGTATGAATGGGATCATCGAAAAAGTGACCCGGGAGGCAGGAATATCTGCAGGGGATATCATTGCGATTGCAGCCGCAGGCAACTCCTGCATGAGTCACATACTTGCAGGAGTGAAACCTTACAGCCTTGCCATAGCGCCTTATACGCCCCTATTTACAGAGGCAAAGAGACTCGTCGCATCAGAGCTTGGACTTGAGGCAGCAGATGAGGCTGAACTCTATCTTCTTCCAAACATAGCAGGGCACGTAGGATCCGACATCAGTGCCGATATCATAGCGACGGGAATCTTTTCGGATAGGAATGTACATCTCATGATCGACGTGGGAACGAACGGAGAAATCGTTCTCGCCGCAAATGGTAAGCTGTACGCCTGCTCGACAGCGGCAGGCCCAGCCTTTGAGGGAGCATCCATAAAGCACGGTATGAGGGCAGCTGGGGGTGCTATTGAAAAGGTTGAAATTTCAGAGGGAAATGTGCTCATTAAGACCATCGGTGACGAAAGGCCGGTTGGTATATGCGGCTCCGGAATCATCGACGCGGTATCGGAGATGCTTAAGGCAGGCGTCATTACCGAGGAAGGAAGAATCAAATCAGCAGATGAAATAGGAGACGCCTTCCTTGCAGAAAGGATCAAGCAGGAAGGCAGAACAAACCGTTTCATTCTCTACGCCGATGACGAAAGTGAAGTTGCAATAACCCAGAAAGATATACGGGAAATACAGCTTGCAAAGGGCGCGATATACGCGGGTGCACTGGTTCTTGCAGACACTGCAGGGCTCTCTTTTTCAGATATCGAGAAGCTGACCATTGCAGGAGCCTTCGGAAGCTACATAGACGTGGAGAGCGCCATGAATATAGGTCTCCTTCCTGAAGTGGAAAGGTCGAAGGTAAAAACTGCAGGAAACGCGGCCGGAACAGGGGCGTCCATGGCTCTTTTTTCCGAAAAGACGAGGGCAACCTTAGAAGAGGTCGTTGAGACGGTTACGCACGTCGACCTGTCCACAAACGAGAGCTTCCAGAGCAGATTCATCGATTCCATGGGATTCGGCGTTGGGAAGGCCCTTGGAGGTGTCAGATGAGCAGCATTACCATAGATAAGAAAAAGTGCTATGCAGCCGCCCGTGATTTCTTCAGGGACACTGCAGGAATCTACGGAGACGGAAGGGATCTGGGAGACCTGAAAGAGCAGGCGGACAAGGTAATCGATGCTTGTGAAGGAATGTTTCTGCCGGGTGCAGAGTACGAGTACTACGAGGATTTCACCCTCCACGGCAGAAACTTGCGGGTCGGGGGCGAGGATTTCATGTGTCCGGCCTTCGAGCAGATCGATCCGGGAACGGTGAAAGGAGTTTACGCCTACGTCCTGACGGTAGGCGACTACCACCTAAAAGACGGTGATGTGCTGTCGCAGGTGTATGCTGATTTTTGGGGAACAGCCCTGACGGAAGCGACCAGGGAACTGATGACGGAAACTTTGCAGCAGCTTGATACGGCCTTCGGCATCTCCGAGGGATTCGGGCCGGGTTTCTACGGCATGGAGGCTGATAAGATTTACGCTATGCCAAAGATCGTAGACTTCGGTAAAGCCGGCGTGAGACTGACGGAGATCGGCATCATGGAACCCGTCAAATCCTGCGCAGGCCTTCTGTTTAAGGTTACGAAGGGATACAGAGGCGTCGGTGCTGCCTGCAGCCAGTGCGCAGGGAATATCATTTCCTGCAGGCTATGCAGGTTCAAGCGTTGAACTCGCGAAGA
>JAFTHD010000003.1 GCA_017457585.1 Bacillota bacterium
ATTGTACACGCCTGTGTACTCGGTGAAGAGCTCTGCAACCTGGTTTCTGTTGAGATGCAGGGCGGGCATAACCATGTGAACGGGAGTGTTGCCCTCGAGCGCGATGATGAACTCGCCCAGGTCGGTCTCCTGTACCAGGACGCCGTCGTCGCCCAGGATCTTGTTCATGTGGATCTCTTCGGAAGCCATCGATTTGGATTTGACGATGGTCTGAACCCCTTTTTCCTTGACCAGGTTGCGGACGAATTCGATCGCCTCATCAGCGCTGGTCGCATGGAAGACGTGCCCGCCGCGGGCGGTGCAGTTCTTCGTAAATTCCTCGATCATCTCATCGATGTGATCGGCGGCGTATCCCTTGACTCTGCGGATATTCTCGCGGGTCTCTTCAAAGTCAACGCCTTCATATGATTTCAGTCTTCTCTCGGGATATGTCTCACAGAACGTACCGAGTGTCCTGCCAAGCGTCTTATTACTGAGAGCAGACTTTATTTCCTGCTTCAAAGCTTCATTTGCCATTCTGCTGCCTCCTTTCCCTTATCGATCTGTCAAATCTGTCAGACATCCTTGATCACGACGATCGAAAGCTTCAGGGGACCGTGAACGCCTACCGTACTCACGCACTCGATATCGGAGGTACGGCTGGGTCCGGTAATGAAGCCCACGAAAGCCGGGAGAGTCTCCAGCGAACAGAGTTTGTCAAACATAGCATCGTAGTCATCTACAATCTCAGAGAGTCTGACTACGCCGATACAGTATTCAGGCATGATGGCTACGATCCGGTTGTCGATGTCATCGCTCAGCTGAATAATACTGCCAAGATCAGCAATACCGCACTGTGCTTCCAGCACGCCGCCCTTTGCGGTCTCCGCATGAAGACGAAGGTGGTCGGTATAGACTTCCATGCCGGCATCAGCAAGAGCTTTCGCCAGGCCGATCTCCTGAAGCAGCGGTGACTCTGCGATACATACGGAATCTACCCCTTCTTCCTTGTAGGCCTGAGCGATAATGCCTGCGGCTTCGGCCTTGTCGGCCAGCCAGCTGTTACCGTTTACTGCCTGCAGATTCTTCTCGAACCGCTCATACAGAACATCTACAGCTCCCATTGTCGCACTCCTTTCTTAAGTAAAATGCACAAAAACACCAAGTTTTACATAATTTATTGTATCGCTTTCACTATCGGCTTTCAATAAAACTTGTGGATTGCATGACTTTTCGCACAATTTTGTGGATGAAATACATTTAAAAATGACAAAAAATGCACAACCAGTGAAAAATGGCGAACAGAAATGAACGATATAATGAGCGCAACGTTTCGGCACCTGCATGGTAATACACGATATAATAAAAATGTAGGATGTCTGTATTAAAGAAAGGAGCCGTCATGTCCGATTACAATAAACGACCGACCTTACATATCGAAAACAGCGCAGGCAGGGTATTCAGAGGCAGCCATGAGATCCTTGACTGTCTGCGGGAGGAGCTGTCCGGCGAAAGCTGGACGTTGATTGCGGAGACTTATCCCGGCGTTTCAGAGGACAATATGCGCCGACTTCTTGAGGAGCTGGAGCCGGATCTTTTGATCTGCGCAAGAGATATTCTGAGAGATGAAGCGGAAATGAAGATCCTGCTCGACAACATCCTGACGGAAGATCGCGTCTTCGGGCGGATGTACAGCGGCGAGCTGACCGATTTTGTGAATCCCATAAAGGTAAGTTATCTCAGAGACAAGGTAAAAGGTACCAATGGGAAAGTTGCTGTCTACGGCTTTGGCGCCTCCCTTCTCGCTGACGAGGGGCTGTGCATTTTCGCCGATCTGAGCCGCTGGGAGATCCA
>JAFTHD010000032.1 GCA_017457585.1 Bacillota bacterium
TCCTGATGCTCCCTTTTCGAATATCAGCATCTACTCCACCTCCTTCACGATTTCCGCAGCTCTATCTATTTCTTCTTTCGTGTTTAGTTCGGTGCAGCACCAGAGAATCCTGCCCTCTCCTAAAGGGAGACCGCCCAGGATTCCTTCATTACCGAGCGCAGCTACTATGGCCACTGCGCTCTTTTCCGACTCTGTTACAAATTCGTTAAAGAATTCTCCCTTGTTTACCGTTGCAAGTCCTGCTTCTGCCAGCTTGCCTGCAAGGTAGTGAGCCTTCGAAGCACTGAGCACTGCCGCAGACTTCAGTCCTTCTCTTCCCATTGCTGCAAGGTAAACGCCTACCGTCAGTGCGCAGAGCGCCTGATTAGAGCAGATGTTTGAGGAGGCTTTCTCACGCCTGATGTGCTGCTCCCTCGCCTGAAGGGTCAGCACGAAGGCCTGCTTGCCGTCGTGATCCGTCGTCTCGCCTACGATTCTTCCGGGCAGCTTTCTCATCATCCCTTTCGTCGCAGCCATAAAGCCTATATACGGGCCGCCATAGCTTAGCGGCATCCCAAGCGGCTGGCCGTCGCCCACTGCAATGTCCGCGCCCTGCTCTGCCGGGGTTTTGAGCACTCCGAGGGAAATCGGATTTACGCTCATGACGAACTTTGCACCTGCTTCGTGAGCCACCTCCGCCATATCCTTTGCATCTTCTATGTTGCCGTAGTAGTTCGGCGACTGGATGAGCACGCATGCTGTATCTTTATCTGTAAGCTCTGCAAGCGCGGCCTTGTCGGTAACGCCGTCCTTTTCAGGAACGATCACAATCTCGGTTCCAGAGCCGAAGGCGTATGTCTTTATAACTTCGATTACCGACGGCTGTACCAGAGCCGATACGAGCGCCTTTTTTCTCTTCCTGTCAACGCACATTGCGATGGCTTCCGCCGCTGCAGTCGCTCCGTCGTACACGGAAGCGTTAGAAACGTCCATTCCCGTCAGCTCGCATATCATGGTCTGATACTCGAATATGGACTGCAAAATTCCCTGGCTTATCTCTGCCTGATACGGTGTGTAGGCTGATACCAGGCTCTCTTTTCCGGTAACGTTTGCCACCATTGCAGGAATGTAGTGGTTGTATGCGCCTGCGCCTCTGAAAATCGTGTCGTACACCTTATTTTCTCCAGCCAGCGCCTTGAGGCTTCTTGCAACTTCAAGCTCTGACTTGCCCTTTGGCAGATTGAGGCCGCCGGTCAGTTTTAATTCTGAAGGAACATCGGTATAGAGATCATCCATCCCTCCCAGGCCAATGGCACCGAGCATTTCCAGTTGTTCCTGTTTCGTGCCGGGTACGTAGCTTCCCATTGTTTTACCGCCTTCCCTGTTATTCCTGTTCACTCTCCACGAATGCTTCGTATTCCTCAGCAGTCAGGAGTTCCTCTGTTTCGCCCACATCACTGACCCTTATAAACCAGGCGTCGTAAGGGGATTCGTTGATGGACTCCGGTGCATCCATCAGTTCCTCGTTGATCGCTGATACGGTACCTGTTACAGGCGAGTAAACGTCCGATACAGCCTTGACAGATTCAACGTCTGCAAAAGCCTCTCCTGCAACCACTTCGTCTCCTTCTTCAGGCAGATTGACGAATACCTGGTCTCCCAGTTCTGACTGCGCGTAATCCGTAAGGCCGATAACCACTTCATCTCCATCTTCCTCGATCCATTCGTGTGATTTGCTGTACTTCAGTTCAGTTCTGATATCCATTTTGTCCTCCTTTTCGCTACGCTTGTTACTTCTCCCTCTTATAGAACGGCAGTGGAATAACCTCTACTTCCACCTGCCTGCCTCTGACTTCAACCTGCAGCTTGTCGCCAATATCGCAGCTATCCTGATCTACGAGCGCCATTGCGACAGCCTGTCCCAGGAACGGGCAGTGAGTCCCCGATGTGGTATGCCCGATGGTCTTACCGTCCTTTGAAACGGTCATCTCTTCTCTTACGATTCCTCTTCCCGTAACCTCGAGGCCGATCCGCTTTATGGAAGTTCCCTTCTCCTCCATAGCCTTCTTGCCGATGAAGTCCTCCTTCTTCAGCTTGACTGCAAACCTTAGCCCTGTTTCAAGAGGCGTGATATCATCGTTCATCTCGTGTCCGTAGAGCGGCATTCCGGCTTCCATTCTGAGGGTATCCCTTGCGCCAAGTCCGCAAGGAATGAGGCCGTCCGCTTCGCCTGTCTCAAGGAGCAGTTTCCAAAGGGCTGCGGCGTTCTCTGAGGCAGTGTACAGCTCTACGCCGTCCTCTCCTGTGTATCCCGTTCTCGATACGATACACTCCATTCCGCCTACTTCTGCGCCGAATACTGCATGGTATCCCTTCTCCGGAATGTTTGCAGGATCTGTCAGTCTCGACACGATTTCAATGGCCTTCGGTCCCTGAACAGCAAGCTGTGCATAGCTGTCCGACACGTCTTCAAAGGTTACCTGCCCAAACTGGTGCTCCAGCATCCACTGGAAATCCTTCTCCTTGTTTGCTGCGTTTACCACGAGCAGGTATTCATCTTCAGCCTTCCTGTAAACGATCAGGTCATCTACCGTACCGCCCCTTTCGTTGCACATAGGGCTGTACCTTGCCTGTCCGTCTGCCATGCCTTCGAAATCATTGGTCAGTAGCATCTGCAAATTTGCCAGCGCATCCTTTCCCTGACAGAGTACTTCGCCCATGTGTGATACATCAAAGAGTCCGGCATCTGTCCTTACAGCCATGTGCTCCCTGATTACTCCGGTCTTGTACTGCACCGGCAGGAGGTATCCTGCGAAAGGCACGATCTTGCCGCCTGCTTCCACATGCGCATCATAAAGCGGTGTCTTCTTCTCCATCTTCGTCCTCCTTCATAACTAACGACGTCTCTGCCTTTCTCCGTTTCAGTACGAAAAAAAGCAGATAAGGTAAACATCCATTGGATGCTTAGTTATCTGCCTCTGTCCTCTTTAACCTGAAATATTCGCCCCGCCCGGCGCTTTCGCTCCGTATCTCCCTGACATGGTGTCATGAGCTGCATCAGCTTTGAGTCTCTCGCCTCCGCGCCTGTGCCGGACACGCCATCATACGGGACTTAATTCTTCGGTACAATTATTTGTTCTCCAGAGTGTCGTCCAGATTCATTCCTTTTGCCTGAGAGTTTTTGCACTGCACCTTCGGCGCCACGAACGGGATTCCTTCCGCCATGGTCTCTCACGAATCCTTCATCCGACCTTTTTCACATTATATTTTGTCCCCGCCGCGTTTGTCAACAAAAAATTCTGCAATACCTAAACGCGGTTTTTTTCGATTTCAGAATTGCGAAATCCCGATTACAATACCTAAAATGTTATTTTGGCGATTTCAGAATTGCATTTTTTATGATTGCAATTCCTTTTTTGGTAAAAATGCTGCTTCAGAATTATTATTCTCTATTTGCAATTCTGAAACCGTTAAAATTTCAAAAAAGGTATTGCTGTAGCGAATCCGAACTGCCTGTTGGCTCATCATGCTCATTCTCTCGGGAGCTCCACCGTCACCTTAAACAGGTCACCGTCAATGGTGAGATGAAGCCTTCCGCCCATGACGCTCGTCAGATCCCTTGCGATGGCAAGGCCCAGGCCGCTGCCCTCCGTAGTTCTCGACTCGTCGCCCCTTTGGAATCTCTCCATCAGTTCCTCCGGGTCTATGTTGAGCTGCTCCCGTGACATGTTCTTGACTTCCACCTTCAGGAATTCACCCTCCTCTGAAATATCGATATATCCTCTCGTTCCCGGCATGGCGTATTTGCTCATGTTCACTATGAGGTTTTCAAATACCCGCCAAAGGTGCCTGCCGTCAGCCATGACGTACGTATCTTCAGTCCTGTTCGTGACGATTATCTCGATGCCGGACTCTCGAATCCCTTCCTCCAGTTCTGCGAGGGCCTGATTTACCATAGCAAGGGCGTCTATCCTTTCCGCATTTACCGGAATGTCGCCGCTGGACGCCTTGGCCGCTTCAAAAAGATCCTCGCTCAGCTTCCTGAGCCTTTCCGTCTTTTCCCCTAAGATCTCAAGGTACTCCGGTGCGTTCTCAGAGTCGAGTCCTTCCTTATCAAGAAGGTCCACGTACGTCACGATGGATGTGAGCGGCGTCTTAAGGTCGTGGGACACGTTGGTTATCAGATCCGTTCTCAGTCTCTGGGTCTTCAGCTCCTTTTTTATGGCCGCCTGCTGAGCATGGGATATCTCGTTTATGTCCTCTGCCAGCCTTGACAGTTCACCCTGTCCACTTGCCGGGATTTCATAGTCAAGGTTGCCGCTTCTTATCTCGCCGGCACCTTCCCTTATAGCCTTAAACTGATCCAGATACCTTGGCAGGAAAATGATCGCAAGGACGATCACTGCCGCAGCCCCCACCCAGGTCATGCTGAGAATCGCGCCTGCTATAACGATAATGAACACTTTGCGGTATATCTTGTCATCCTTTTCCGCCAATGATACGAGGCTCGTTATGATAAGGCCTATGATCGTGTTTCTCCAAAAGCATCTGTTACTAATTTTCCTTGCAAAGGAGATGAGCACCAGCAAATCAAGGGCGAGGGCCACCGCTATGAAAAGCATCGATACAATCAGCGATACGAAGTTCGGTGTCAGGAACTGCTGTGCAGAATCATAGGCATCAAACTGTGCCCTTATGTCTTCAATGGTTAGCTCTGCTTCGCTGCTCCCCTTTAGAATGATGTCCTTCATAACCCACTCGCTGTGGAAAAACCAGTTTTCCGTAACGTTAAAGGCAGGAGCAAAAAGGCAGGATGCGAGTATTCCGATAACCACCTGAACTTCCCCGAACACTTTGTCAAACCAGCAGATCCCTTCCGGCAATGCAATCCACTCATCACCCTCCAGCGTATACACCTTTGATCTGTAATACCTGACAACGCATACGATTCCACCTGCAAGGGCCAGAAATCCAAGACTAAAAGCTATGATCAGACAAATCGTCATGACCTGGTTTAGTCCCGCGGACGTTTTACCGATATTCTCTGCTAATCTCCAATCAAGCCAGCTTACATTCATGGACATATATCCTGCCACATAAGTTCCTGTTCCCGCAAGGACGAATACGGCGAAGCTTATCCACTTTATCAACCTATCCCTGTTCATTTTGTCTTTCCTCCCTGATCGTCTCCGGCGTCAGAAGCGCTTATCCTTTGCATGGTTTCCGCCTGATTTTCCAGCTTATAGCCGACTCCCCACACTACCTTGAGATACCGCGGATCTTTGGGATTGATCTCGATCTTTTCCCTGATTCTCCTGATGTGTACGGCTACCGTGTTCTGCGGATTGATGGATGGCTCATCCCATACGGCCTCATATATCTGATCCATGCTGAACACTCTGCCGGGGCTCTTGATGAGGAGGAGCAGGATGCCGTACTCCGTCTTCGTGAGAGTCACCTGCTCGCCATCCACGCTCACCTGCTTCTTTTCATCGTCCACCACCAGACCTCCTATCCGGTAGAGTCCGCTCTTCTGTGCGATGCTCCCAAGGCTTGTGTACCTGCGAAGGCTCGATCTGACGCGTGCAATAAGTTCCATAGGATTGAAAGGTTTGGTGATATAGTCGTCTGCACCCACGGTAAGTCCGTAAATCTTATCGTAGTGCTCGGACTTGGCAGAGAGCATGATGATGGGAATATTCTTCTCTTCCCTGATTCTGATTGTGGCCTGAATCCCGTCCATACGCGGCATCATCACGTCCATTATTATGAGATGGATCTGGTTGTTTCTTATAACCTCAAGGGCCTCAATGCCGTCGTAGGCTTTGAATACCTGATAGCCTTCCTGCCTGAGGTAGATCTCTATTGCCGCTGCTATTTCTCTGTCGTCGTCACAAACAAGTATGTTCATCTAACCTTCCTCCATGAACTTAAGTCTACAATCAGATTATTACAAAATCCCTGTCCTGTTTCTTACAATTTTCTTAAGATTGATTATACCATGGGTCTGCCCCGCGCACTCTGTTCCCACAAAAAATGCACGCCGTTTCTTACAGCGTGCACATTTTTGCAGATGATTCTTCCTCTGTCAGTCTTAATCTTCCTGCTCCTCCGTAACGCCCCTCATGGCAAGGAGCCAGGATATTCCTGCGAAGAACGACAGAATGAGCCAGATGTTTCCAAAGAATCTCCACGGCATTTCTATGGTAAGCCCCGTCACAGCCAGGGCTGCAAACATCAGGAAAACGCTTGCGAAGACTTTGCCGCGAGTCTTCATTCGCTCGCCTTTCATCGCGTATCCGGAATCCTTCAGCCTTTCTGCGAAGAGCCCGAAGACTGCGAAGAAACCCATTGCAATGGCAATACTTAAGGCGATTTCCGATATATGTATAACCCCTTCCAGCGTCGTATTGTCCTGCGAAATGCCAAACCCGGTCATTATGCAGATGGCAAATCCCAGCAGAAGTGACGCCGCCTCAAAGCCAATGGCAAGCCGTCTCAGCCTTCCGCCTTTCATTTTTCGCAGCCCTGTGAGCATCAGGATCGTACCTGCTGCCATGCCTATGCTTAGAATGAGATCCAGCGGTGTAACGACCATTGCAAAGGCGCCTCCTACCGAGAATACGGGCAGGACTCCAAGCAGCGACCAATAGATTGGAAAAGTCCAGAAGAGCCCCTGCACCATCGTTCCTGCTGCGATCAGACCTGTGCCGCGAGACTTTCTCCTGTCTCCCGTCACGCCGAGTACGGGGCCTGTGGCAAGATCCATCTTCGAAAGCCTGTGCTCCTGAGACGGGATCCGCATCCAGAAGGTAACGCCCTTGTCCTCATTCGTGCATCCATACTGTCCGCCGTGCATCATGCAGATGTTTCTGACGATGGCAAGACCAAGGCCTGTGCCCCTGCTCCCCAGCGCGGTGCTCCCCCTTTGCTGTGCTCTCCTCTGGTAATAAGCATCCCAGATTTTTTTCATGTCTTCTTTGGCGAGCGGTGCTCCCTCGTTGTGAACTGAGATCCGGACGCCTCCGCTTGTTTCTGCTTCAGCCCTTATGGTTATGAGAGAATTCGGTTCCCCGTGGTTGATTCCGTTAGATATGAAGTTTGTGAGAGCCGTCTCGATCAGCTCTCTGTCTGCGAAAAGGGTCAGATCTTCCGGTACGTCCACGGTAATCCCCATTCCCTTTTCGCGGAGCAGCACCCGGAACCTGTCTGCCGCCTCCAGCGCCACCTTTTTCAGCGAAAAATCGCTTACGTCCATCGGGTATGTACCGGCCTCCATCTTGGAAAGGTTCAGCATGCTGACGACTGCTCTGTTCATGCTTTCGCTCTCCTCTATGATCGTTCCGGCGTACTCCTGCCGCCTGCTCTTATCTGTTTCATCCAGCAAAAGTTCCCCGTAATTGTGAATGACGCTCAGGGGCGTCTTCATCTCGTGAGCCATGGAATCCGCCATGAACCTGCGCCTCTTTTCGCCTTCCAGCCTCTCATCCAGCAGGTGGTTGTGTCTGGTAATCAGAATCTCCGCCAGTATGATCATGATGAGTGCCGCAAGAGGATACAGGTATTTCAGCTTCTTAAAGGCGTAGAGCCACGGATTTAGCTGTATGCTGACGCAGAGCAGATATTCATCACCGAACACGCTCTCATAGGACATGAAATCGGAATTATCAAAATAACTGCCGCCTTCTATGTAGATCGACTCGTCGATTCCATCATTGGGATCTGCGAAAACTCCGCTGCCGACCACGTCCTCCTTCATGGTTTTCTCAGCCTTTGCTGCATACGCCCTGACGGATTCTTTCCCTTCAATGTCATAGCCTCCGTATACGCTGCCATCCGGCATGTATACTGCGTAGTCCTGAAAGTCTCTCCCTTTGACTTTCTTGCCGCAGGGCTCATGATTTCCCGTCAAAGTGATGGCCTCTTCACCTTCTCCTGCGTGAAAAGACAGGCTTGTGGGAATCAGGAATCTGCCGTCCTGATACCCGCTTATTTTTTCTATGTAACCGCCTTCCCCGATCTCTTCCGCATGCCTTTCAAACGCTGCCATCTGATCCTTCCCAAAGGAGTCTTGGGGAACAATGATGCTGCTGTATCTGAAAAGAGGCGACCCGACGATCACAGGCGTAGGCGGCGTCATAGGTTCGATGTCTCTCACGGTTCTGATGTCCGCCTTATCATTTCCGCCTTCGCTCATGTTCACCTTGTAAAGTCTTACGTCCGCTGCACCCCCGTCCTTTCCAAACCTTTTGTTCAGTTCATACGTTCTGTGCCTCGTGATTGCCAGCGCCAGCGCCTTGTTAAATCCGTCCTCATAGGCGGCGCTGTCCACACGTGTGCTTTTGCACAGCTTCAGCTCGCTTGCAATTTCGTCTCTGAATCTGTCGTTGCTCAGATTTTCTACGTATCCTGCCTGGATGCTCCACGTGGCAGCCAGCATGATCAGCAGGTATGCCGCCACCATGACGAAGATCGTCAGAAATACAAATGGTGCCTTACCTCGTCTTCGTAACATCTCTATCCTCCTCAAATCTGTAGCCCACCTTGATGATCGTATGGATGTAGCCCGAGCGGCTTCCCAGCAGCTTCCTCAGCTTTTTAATCGTGCTGTCCACGGCTCTGTCGTATATGAAAGAGTCCTCTCCCCAAACCCTGTCGAGTATCTGCTCCCTCGTAAGGATCCTGCCCCTGTTCTCCATGAGAAATACGAGAAGGGAATATACTTTGGGCGGCATGTCCACGGCAACGCCGTCCACTTTGACCGTCATCGCATCCTTGTCTAAAAGAATGCCCGGCGCCTGAAGAATGTGGGTCTCCTCGCCTCCTGTATATCTGCTGAGCAGCGCTTCCGCCCTCGCCTTGAGAACGGGCAGCGAGAAAGGTTTTGTAACGTAATCGTCAGCTTTGAGGCTAAAGCCTCTAAGCTGGTCTTCCTCCGCAATCCTGGCGGTCAGAAAAATCACCGGTATATCCGACTTCTCCCTCAGCCTTTTGCACACCTGAAATCCGTCTGCCACTGGCATCATCACGTCCAGAATCACAAGGTCGAATTCGAAGGTCTCTATCATATCGAGAGCCTGACCTCCGTCAGCAGCTTCCGATACAATGAAGTCATCACGCTCAAAGTATTCCTTTACGGCTCTTCGCAGTTTCGGCTCGTCTTCTGCAATAAGTATCTGATACATGTCCTTCCTCCTAAGTCAAATCATACAGATTTTTGTGTCCTCTTTATGACCAGCCTTTTCCCTTTTATTTTCAATATATCACGATTGAACCGGCGATAGTAATCATAGTATAATCATACTAATTTAACAGGAGATGAAACCTTATGGAACAAAACAGCATACCTCAGGCCGCGCCTGATAAGAATAACAACCGCAAAACCATCGTCGTTGTCGTAATACTCACATCCTTTGCGACTGCCTTCACGGGAAGCTCCCTCAATCTGTCCCTTCCTGCAATCGCCTTCGACTACGGCCAAAGCGCCACCATGGTGGGATGGATGGTAACCATCTACGCCCTCTCCGTTGCAGCCTTCGCCGTTCCTTTCGGACGAATTGCAGACATCACCAGCAGGAGACGGATTCTGCTCATTGGAATTGCGGTCTTTTCGGCTTGCTGCGGCCTCAGCGCCGTTTCTCCAAACTTTACGCTGCTGCTGATTCTACGGTTTGCTCAGGGAATCGGCGCCTCCATGGTATTCAGCACCAACTCAGCCATCATCATCTCGGCTTTTCCGCCGAACATGCGCGGCAAGGCGATCGGGTTTAATCTGGCGGCAACCTACACCGGCCTTTCCTCCGGTCCTGTCATCGGCGGCATCATGAACCAGCATCTGGGATGGCGTTCCATCTTCGTATTCACCTGCATTCTCACGTTGGCAGCCCTCTGTCTCGCCTGCCTCAAGGTGCCTCGGGATTCGGTTCAAATAAAAAACAGGCCCCTGGACCTCAAGGGAAACCTGCTCTTTGTGGTCTTCATAATATCCTTCATGTTCGGCCTGTCACAGATCGCAGAATCGCTGGTTCAGGCGGTGATTTTCATTGCTGTCGGCGTAGTCTGCGGCATCCTCTTCATCCTTCACGAGTACCGGGAAGAAGACCCTGCCGTTAACGTTCGTCTCTTCAAAAGCAACATCGGCTTCGGACTTTCAAATCTCAGCGCCATGATGAACTACTCAGTAACCGCAGGGCTCAGCTACCTGATGAGCCTTTATCTGCAGGTAATCCAGGGATTTTCATCGCAGACTGCAGGGCTGATCATGGTTTCTCAGCCGCTGATTATGGCGCTCTTTACAACCCATATGGGTAAGCTGTCCGACAGGATCTCGCCGTTCAAACTGTCCTCCGGCGGAATGGCGTGACCGGCGCCGGGATTGCTTCCCTCATATTCATGAACGAAAACACACCCCTTTGGACGATCATCCTGGCCCTTCTCGTAATCGGCTTCGGCTTTGCCATGTTCTCATCGCCAAATACCAATGCCATCATGTCGGGCGTGGACAAGAAGGACTACGGTGTGGCTTCCTCTCTCGTGTCCACCATGCGATCCATCGGGCAAAGCGTGGGGATGGTAGTGATTCTCATGATCTCATCCTTTATTCTCGGTGCGACGCCTCTCGCAGAAGCCAGCCATCCGCTACTTCTCAAGACGCTGCACATATCCTTCGGCGTGTCCACCTGCATCTGCATCGCCGGTATCTTCGTCTCCCTGCAGAGGAACAAAGCGTAGACCGCGCGCTTGCGCCGGGCTGCTGTCCTGGCACAACCCTCACAGCCCTCTGCAATACCTAAATTCGCTTTTTTGCTGTTTCAGAATTTCAACCACCCGATTGTAATACCTAAAA
>JAFTHD010000033.1 GCA_017457585.1 Bacillota bacterium
ACGGATGTCCGACATTTGCAGAGAGCTACAGGGAACTTGTGGCAGACTGCTCGAGCCAGCCGCCGCTCGTAAGACTGGAAGAGGAAGACGATGCGGCAATCTACTTCTCCTCAGGCACGACCGGATTCCCTAAGGCCATCCTCCATAATCACGAGAGCCTTACCCAGGCAGCACAGATGGAGCAGCGACATCACCTCACTGACAGAAACGACGTGTTCCTCTGTATACCGCCGCTTTACCATACGGGCGCTAAGTTCCACTGGATGGGCAGCCTTTGTGCCGGAAGCAAGGCTGTGCTTCTCAAAGGAACCACGCCTGAAATCATACTGGACGCTGTCTCAAAGGAAGGCTGTACATTGGTTTGGCTGCTGGTTCCTTGGGCGCAGGAGATTCTCGATGCCCTCGACAGAGGCGATGTGAAACTTGAGGACTACAATCTTAAACAGTGGAGGCTCATGCACATCGGTGCGCAGCCTGTACCGCCATCCCTCATCAAGCACTGGAAGGACTACTTCCCGGATCACCTTTACGATACAAACTACGGACTTTCCGAGTCTACAGGTCCGGGATGCGTACACCTGGGTGTCGAAAACATTCACAAAGTTGGCGCGATCGGCATTCCGGGTTACCGCTGGAAGGCGAAGATCGTCGGCTCAGACGATAAGGAAGTGGAGCAGGGTCAGGTGGGCGAACTGATTGTAAGAGGTCCTGGCGTTATGACGTGCTACTACAATGATCCGCAGGCTACAGCCGAGACTCTGAAGAATGGCTGGCTCTACACCGGCGATATGGCCATGCAGGATGAAGACGGATTCATCTTCCTCGTTGACCGTAAGAAGGACGTTATCATAAGCGGAGGCGAGAACATCTATCCTGTTCAGATCGAAAACTTCCTGACATCCTATGAAAAGGTGAAGGATGTTGCGGTCATCGGTCTTCCTGACCGAAGGCTGGGAGAAATAACGGGTGCAATCATCAGCATCAAGGACGGCATGGAGTGCACGGAAGAGGAAATCGAAGATTTCTGTCGTGAACTGCCGAGATACAAGAGGCCAAAGAAGATTATCTTCGCAGAGGTGCCTCGAAATGCCACAGGCAAGATTGAAAAGCCGCTTCTGCGCAAGATGTATGGAGCAGAGCATCTGGTAGAACTGCAGAACAAAGGCTGATGAGAAAACTGCCCGGAGATTGGGTTGTTGAAGGTGAATATAGATGAGCGCAGATGAGCGCAGATGAGCGTACAATTCCTGATAAACCGAACAGCCGAAACCAGAAATATCGGAAGCGCAAGCAAAATTTTATCTCCCCAATATTTGTCCGTGAACGGGAACACAAATGGGGAGATATTTTTGTTGTCTCATTTCTTTTTCTTCAGAGCAAGGGGCCGTCGGGCTTAGAACTTATCTGCCAGTGCAGCAGCCTGAGCCTCGCCGTCTGTGCCGGTAATTTCTCCGGCTTCGTTTACGGCTGGAATCAGGACTTCGCCCACGATTTCGTACTGCATCAGTCCCATGGACTTTTCGAAGGAGTAGACAATTCCATCGAATGTAGTCATGTCATCCTCTTCGCAGCAGCTTATGAGCGCGGTTTTCTTGTTCCCAAAGCACTTCTCCGCAACACAGAATGCGTAGAAGTGATCCAGCACTGATTTAATCTGTGTCGGCCATGTGTACCAGTAAACAGGAGCCGCCCAAACGATTCCATCCGCCTCCTCGACTGCTTTTGCAATCGGGTTGAACGCAGGAACGAGAGCGCATGCGCCCCTCTTGTAACATGCATTGCAGGCTTTGCAGCCTTCGATGTTCATCTTGGCGGTGTCAAAGCGGACAACCTCATGTCCCTTGGCGGTAGCCGCCTCTTCAAATGCATTAGCCATGGCCATAGAATTGCCCTTTGCCCTCGGGCTTCCCATCAGTAAAACGATCTTACTCATTTCAAATCTCCTTAATATATTCTTTATAATAATACCTCAAATAACTCAGACTATTATATCATAAAAACAAACTGGAGACATACAATATACCCCGGTTTTTGTAATCCTGTAATTGAAGAGGAATTTTAATCCATGTGGAACTGGATGAATATCATTTTATGCAGACACCGGGCTTGCCGCACGAAATCTCCAGGAAGAAACTGTATGGAGGTTTTGAATTCATCTGTTTTCATAGTGATTACATTCATGGCATTCGTGATTCTGGCAAGCAAATCCGCTTACATCTTTTGTAATTTTGCTTCGAGGCAACGTACTGTCTTTGTCACATTTCTGGAAGCGTTGCAATTACTCGTTGCTGAGATGTGTGCAAAATAAGCACGTTAACGAAGACCTAAATTTGTCCGGATTTATGACCTGTTTACCCCTATTTGATGCATAGTTGGCACCTTTTTCTTCAAAAACCGCTGCTTTGTTAACATACCTGGCGGCATATTCGATAACTACGTTGCCTTTTCAGGGAATAGGCACTGCCAAAACGAATGATCGTAGCTCTTTTGGCACTATATTAATAGCTGCTTTTGTGTTTAATATGATTGTATATGTTCCATCATCGAGATTGAAGTTGTTTTCTTTGTTGTGCATACGGAAGCGGTATAAGGGAACGCCTGATTTGAAGGAGTCAAAACAACATTGTTTAACGGTTGAAGGGACAAAAAGAATCGTTTACACTGTACTCGTAGGTAAAAATGATTGTGAATTTGAGCACGCATACAGGGGAAAACATGATGAAGAAAAGTGTACTGACAATGCTTTGCATATTGATGAGCATGACGATCTTATTGCCAACGAGCCCGGTCTTTGCAGATGCTGGGGCGGATTCTAATGCAGATTCTGATGCAAAGAATACAGATACATTCTCCATAAGCGAGACCTCGAGATTTTATATCGTGACGGAAGAGGAGCCGGCAGAGGAAATTCTCGAAACGGTGCAGTTATCGGACGGCAAATTCGCAGCATCGCAGATGCCTTCCGGAGAGTCTCTCGGTATAGTATGCGGCAGTGCAAAGCATATCAAGGCCGGGGACATCGTGATTCGCATGGATAGCTTGGCGGTTGATTCGGCACAGACCGCAGCAGGTATCCAAGGCGCCAACGCCGAAGAGCCACAGGCGGACGATGAGACAGAAGCCGGCACGAATATCCAAGGCGCAAACGCCGAAGAGCCACAGGCGGACGATGAGACAGAAGCCGGCACGAATATCCAAGGCGCGAAGTCTGCAGATGTTGAAGCGGCAAAGGCATCCCAGGGCTATGAAATCGTGACAAGCACCGACGGAACCGTCTGGGTTACGGCAAAGAGCAGCCGCGGTCTCATGTACGGACTGGATGAACTGCTGCGATTGATGCTTCTGAGCGGCGGCAGCATAAGCTGCAACATCAGTGAGGTTCCGGCATCGGCAGAGCGAACGCTGCTCTTAGACTGCGGCAGGAAGTACTACAGCCCCGAGTGGATCGAGAATCTGATCAAAAGAATGTCATGGCAGAGGTATACGGCGCTCCAGCTTCATTTCTCAGACAGCGAAGGATTCAGGCTTGAGTCGGAGCAGTACCCATGGCTGACGGAGGGAGAAGAATGCCTGACGATAAGCGATCTGGAAGAGATTTGCCAGGTGGCAAACGCATATCACATTGAGATTATTCCGGAACTGGACACGCCGGGACACATGGAGTACATCATACGCAAATACAGAGAACACGTTCAGGCAGACCCGGACTTTTCCTTTACGTATAACGGGAAAAATTACAGCCGCGACGACGAGGGCTTCGCAGACATCTCCAACTACTCCGTTTACAGGGGAGCGCGCTCGCTGCCGAGTAACGCCGGCATAGACCTTTCCAATGAGGTTGCGAGAGCATTCACAGCCTCGCTCATTGACGAATATGCGGACTTCTTTGCGGAGCACGGCAGCAGCACCTTCTGCATCGGCGGAGATGAGATATTCGGATGGAACGGTGCGAAAGTCGGCGGCAGAAGCTTCGATCACAACAGCCTTTGGTATGCACTGGAGCATTGGGTGGCGTACGCAGAAACCGGGGCTGATACGGCCGTGCAGGGAGAAACGGAACAGAAGATTTCAGGAGCCGACGTCTTCATAGAGTACCTGAACGAGACGGCGGAAAGGCTGGCAGGCAAAGGGTTCGCGTGCAGAGTCTGGAACGACGAGATGCACAGGATGGAAGAGCAGCGCACAGAGCTCAGCCCGGAAATCGACATCATCTACTGGAGCAACGACTACTACCCGGCAGAGGATCTTGCAAAGAACGGCAATCTCATTCACAACTCCGATACGGACTGGTGCTACTACGTAGTCAGACCGGATAAACATGGCGGCGATATCATGGATCGCACCCGTAAGTACTGCAATGCCAAGAACATATATGAAAACTGGAATCCGCGCAATTGCGCGAGAAGCGCAGGAGAACCATCTCTGATACCGGAGGAGTCATGTGCAGGCGGATACTTTGCAATCTGGTCGGATTCTCCTGATTACAAAGACGAGAAAACGGTCTGGGAAGATACGAACATGCGCACCTGGGCGAACAGCGTCAGACTTTGGAATGGCGGAGACGAGGAGAAAACGGGCTACAGCAAGTTCATGAAATACACGGAAATCGTGGGGACGTTCCCCGGGTACGGAGGAGACCCGTCTGCTAAAACCCTGCTTCCTGAAGCGGCAGCTCCCGAAATCATGAAGTTAAGCATGTCTGAAAGAATCAGCGCCTGGTTTGGACGATTATTTTAATAGATTTTACTTTTCTTCCGCAGACGCTTAGGCTATAATGATTACGGATGGGTGGTATCGGACTGAACTACACCACCGGAAGATGACATATTCATTTGATCTGTGTGCGAAGGCACCGCTTTTATCCTTGAGGGAACGAGACGAAAGGCAGCACTCCTGAGGCACCATGCCGGACAGGAGGGATAGGATGAATATAGGATTTATTGGAGCAGGCAAGGTAGGATGCACGCTCGGCAAATACTTTGCAGAGGGCGGACTGGAAGTGAAAGGCTACTACAGTCTCCCGGAGGAAACGTCGCTTGAAGCGGCACGCTTTACGAATACTTTACGTTTTGAAACGGCTGAAGATTTGATAAGAGAGTGCGACCTCGTTTTCGTAACTGTTCCCGACAGCGTGATCAGAGAGACATGGGACACCATAAAGGATCACGATATCAAGGATAAGATCATATGTCATTGCAGTGGAGCCATGACTTCATACGAAGCTTTCCCGGGCATTGAGCAGAGGGGCGCTTCGGGATATTCCGTCCATCCGTTGTTCGCAGTGAGTGACAGATTCAGCACTTACCGTGAACTGCCGGGTGTTTTTTTTACACTGGAAGGAAGCGCTGACAGGATAGAAGAGGTAAAAGCCTTATTGGAAGGCCTCGGCAATCCGGTCAGAATCATAGAAGGCAGCGATAAGACCATGTATCACTGCGCAGCGGCGGCCTCAAGCAACCTGGTCTGTGCCATCCTGGACATGAGCTTTGAGCTTATGACGCGGTGCGGATTTACAGAAGAGGACGCTCGCAAAGCCATGACGTCCCTCATAAAGGGCAACGTGAATCACGTGCTGGAAGTGGGCACGGAGAAGGGACTTACAGGTCCCATCGAAAGAAATGACACGACCACCGTGTCGAAGCATCTGGAGTGCCTCTCCGGCGAGGACACTTTGCAGATGAAGGAAACCTACAGAGTGCTCAGCCTAAGGCTTGCAGATATAGCTAACAGACGTCACCCGGACAGAGATTACACGGGGATGTACCAATTGCTTGGAGAAAGGAAAGAAAAATGAAAAGAACGATCAACACGTTGCTCAAGATGAAGCAGGAAGGCCAGAAGATTTCAATGCTCACATGCTACGACTATTCGACTGCCAAACTGATGGACAAGTCCGGCGTAGACATGATCCTGGTCGGAGATTCCCTTGGAATGACAATGCTGGGGTATAAGGATACGCTGGCGGTGACCATGGAGGATATGATTCATCACGGTAAGGCAGTGTGCAGAGGCGTGGAAGACATCTTCGTGGTGATGGATATGCCATTCATGTCCTATCAGACTTCCGCATACGATGCTCTCGTCAATGCAGGCAGGCTGATTAAGGAGACGGGTGCCAGTGCAGTCAAGCTTGAAGGCGGAGCAGCCGTTTGTGAACAGATCAAGGCCATCGTCGATGCCGGAATTCCGGTTTGTGCTCACATAGGAATGACCCCGCAGTCGACCAACGTGTTCGGCGGATTCAAGGTGCAGGGAAAGAACGTGGAGAAGGCGCAGCAGATCGTTGAAGACGCCCTGGCAGTACAGGAAGCAGGCGCATTCATGGTCGTTTTGGAGTGCATCCCTGCAAAGCTTGCGGCAATCATCACGGAGAAGCTTGATATCCCGACCATCGGAATCGGCGCGGGAGCGGACTGCGACGGACAGGTGCTCGTATGGCAGGATATGATCGGACTTTATACGGATATGGTTCCGAAGTTCGTAAAGGTGTTCACAGAGGGCGGCAAGACGATGAAGGAAGGCTTCGAGGCGTACGACAAGGAAGTTAAGGCAGGAACCTTCCCAGATGAGGCCCATTCGTTTAAAATAGATGATGATGTAATCGCTCAGATAAAGTAGCGGAGAAGACAGGAGAAAGAGAATGATTATCGCGGAAACAGTTGCGGATGTGAGAAAGCAGGTGGCCGAGTGGAGAAGCGAGGGACTCACCGTGGGCCTTTGTCCTACCATGGGCGCACTGCATGAAGGACACGTCTCCCTGGCGAAGCACTCTGAGGAGCAGTGCGACAGGACGGTAGCGTCGATCTTTGTAAATCCGACCCAGTTCGCGCCGGGAGAGGATCTGGATAAGTATCCGAGGACCTTCGACCATGACGTGGCGCTGCTCGAAGCCAACGGATGTGACATGATATTCTATCCTTCCGTTGCCGAGATGTATCCGGAAGGGTTCGGTGCGGAGATACAGATCACCACCGACATGATCCACCAGCTCTGCGGCGCGTCAAGGCCAGGGCATTTTAAGGGCGTTTGCACGGTGGTGGGGAAACTCTTTAACATCGTGACCCCGGACAAGGCGTTTTTTGGCGAAAAGGACGCTCAGCAGCTGGCCATCATTCGTAAAATGGTGCGCGACCTGAACTTCCCTCTTGAGATTGTGGGATGCCCGACCGTTCGCGAGGAGGACGGACTTGCCATGTCCAGCCGCAATGCCTATCTCAGCGAAGAAGAGCGAAAGGATGCGACCGTCATAAACAGGGCGATATGCAGTGCAAAGGAGAGCATCGCTGCAGGCGTTACGGACGCGGATGCTCTGGAAGATGAGATGCGAAAGATCATTGACGCGTCGCCCCTTGCGAAGATAGATTATGTGGATATCGTCGACGGATTATCCCTTCAGCCTGTCGAGAAGGTGAAGAAGGGGGATCTGGTGGCCATGGCGGTTTACTTCGGAAGCACCAGACTGATCGATAATTTCACCGTTTAGAGCAGGTACAGGTTATGGATACGATGAAAAAAGTAGGCGTAGGATTTCTCGTGCTGATACTTTTCATAATGGAGTGTATGTTCATGGGAATCTTTGCCCTTGATACAGGCTCGTCTCCGGAAAGCGTGAGAGATGGACTCGAGACTTCGCAGATAGTCACCAAGATGACGGAGGAAGCCTTGAGCGAGAGCACCGTTAATATGGGCGGCAAGTACGGTGAGAAGATGGAAGCTGTCATGGGAACAGAGGCTATGACGGATTTTTTCACCGAATACGTGTCACAGGGAATTCAGAGCGTAATTTACGGCAAAGAATACGAGGAGATTGCGACCGATGAGCTTTTGAGATCCTTTGCAAAGGGAATCGGGCAGGTGAACGATGAGGGGAAGCTGACCATCGGACCCGGTGAGCAGGCGCTCTTTTTGGTGGCGATCACTGCGGCAGCGCCGGATCTTACTGCCAGCCTGAATGAAATCATGGGGAAATATCAGATACCCACTGCCGGAGGCGCAGAAGAAGCGGCATCCCAGGCGGAGAACATTGCCCTCTTTGCACCGGTTCTTACACCTGCATTCAGAGCGGGACTTGCTGCAGCGATGATCGTTGCCCTTCTCCTGATCGTGCTTTTTTCAAAGACTCACGCGAGAGGACTTGTCCTCTCCGGTGCGGCAACCCTCGCGGCGGCAGCTTTGTACGGGGGACTTTCCGTTAGAGGGTACGGGTCGTCATCAGAGCCTGTCGATACCTTCATAAGCGTGCTCATAGAGGACGGCGCAAGGACGGTATCCTTAGGGGCAGGCATTATAGGAGGAGCACTTTTGCTTCTTGCGATCGTCTTTGCAGTAAAGGGTAAAGTTTCACAAAGTTGAAATAACATCTACACAAACCGCACACAATTTGGTAGGATAATAATCGTGCAGTAAATGCGACATATTATAAAAAGCGAGGTATCATTCAATGAACAAGTTATGTAAATCAAAGATAGCATTCGGCCTGTATATCGTGGCAGCACTTC
>JAFTHD010000034.1 GCA_017457585.1 Bacillota bacterium
CCAGCAACCTTGAACGCCTTCTGGTAAACAGTCGCTGAAGCAGATATAATCCCATTCCGAACTCGAAACGAGAGGCTGCTTGAGATCGTCGTAATTCCCGGTAAGGCATGTATATATCACTTTTCTCATTCTTCTGTCGGTAAAACGTAGTGATTGCCGAGTTTCAAAAGAAAATCGTGGGTGAAGAAATCGATCCTGCCGGCCATGGTGGCAAATGTAAGTTCCCCAAAATAGAGATGGCCATCCGCTTCGTAGAAATCGACGCGAACATGAGGGAATCCTTTTGACAATCTGGCAGATGCGTCGAGCATCAGACGCAGATCCCTTGGGGCGGGGAAGTCCTCATCCGCTGCAACATAATGCCCGTGACTGACGTCTGCACCTTCGACATGGTTCCAGTTCGTGTCGTATGTGCGAACTCTGACACTTTCGGCTGTGCGATCGTTGCAGGTCCAGATCCAGAGAGGCTTTCCGTTGAAACAGAATACTTTGTAGTCCGGGATTGATAATCTGCCTTCTGGAATGGCCAAAAGCGGTTCGGCGAAAACGAGGGGCTTGATTTCGTTATAATAAACTTCCCCGTTTGCATAACCGAATTTCTTGCCCAATGCTTTTGCAAAATGGCTACGGACCATATCTGCATTGAATCCCTTGCTTTTGTCAATCACCATGAACGACCCGCTGTCGTGGTTGCATTTGAGTACGAATTTTTCCGGCAGGGAATTGAAATCGATGTCGGAAGCTCGTTTCCATACACCCAGCACCGGGACAAGCAGTTCTGAAAAGCCACATTCGCTCACGTAGTTGCGAACTTCAAGCTTGTCTGCATACTTGCCCCATCCCTTTGAAATCCGGTGGCACATCGTCCAGAGGAGTTTATCGTTAAAATCTGTGGGATGTTCAAGGTTGAAGCTCCTTCCCTCGGCAGTCAGATCCATCTTTAACGCTTTCTCAGGGCAGATGTCGTAACACAGTTTACGGAACCTGTGCCAGGTCTTGCGGCGTAAAATTCCTAAGATCCTTGCCCTCTCGCTGCCTTTCAGCCCGATAAAGAAAGATAGCAGGCAGACTAAAAAACCGCTTGATGCCGTACCGCCCAGCCCTCCTAGAACTGAACGCAAGTCAAAGGTGTTATAAAAGTAGAGGAAGACCAGCATGACTGCTGAAACAGCGAACGGTCTTGTGTAGGAATGGCGAATATAACTCCAGACAGGGTAATTCAGGATAGTCTTGGAGAGTAGCAGGAACAGCAGTCGTGAGATGCCGTCTGCAATTACGTAAAGCAGCAGGACGGTATAAGCCGGGGAACCTTTCTTGTAGAGAGGTATCGCGACGAGCAATGCAAGGAAGTATAGGACGCTGAACTGGATCTTGAACCATTTTATCTTCCCTGATGCGTTTATCACCTGTACCAAACCTATAGTCGTGGTGCCGAGGATACCAAGTATCAGTGTGTATGTGCAGAAAACTACCGTGCCGTCGGGGACTCTGTCACCAAGCCACAATCTGAGCAGATAATCCGGCTCAGCGGCGAGAGTGAAAAAGATGCAAAGGATGATAAGAAGACTCAAGCGAGTGACAGTGTGACTGAGATAATGAGTCCGTTCTGTGTCGTTCCCACTTTGGCTCTGGATAATCTGGGGAGCGGCGGCAGATGCGATATTGCCAGTGAATTTTTCAATATAACTTGTTGCAAGGTTGGCTATTCCGTAGCCGGCATTGACAGCAGTACCGAAAAAATAGTTGATAAGCACATTGCTGCCCTGCCATTTTGCCATATTCGCGGAAGCTGCAAGAAGATTGTAATTATTGAAAGCAAGAGCTTCGCGGTAGGCCCCTCGCTCACGAACCGGGGACCAGCGTACAGTGTCCTTCCACCAGAGCCTGCAATAGAGCCTGTAGATGATGAAAGATGCAACGGTTGTGATGCTCATGAACAGAGCATAGATTCTTAGAAGATTGCCTGAGCAAATAAGCAGTACGAAAACAAGCGCTAATTTTGTTAGAGTGAAGAATATGTCGATTGCCGCC
>JAFTHD010000035.1 GCA_017457585.1 Bacillota bacterium
GAATGGAGGCCGCGCTTGTAAATGTTATGAGCAGGGAGACGATCCTGAAGGATTATATCTCAACAGTCCGAAAGAATTACGACAACATCCTGATTGACTGCATGCCGAGTCTTGGGATGCTGACAGTTAACGCCTTGACGGCTGCCGACAGTATTATCATTCCGATGCAGCCGCAGTATCTTTCGGCAAAAGGGCTGGAGCAGCTGCTTGGAACAGTCAATAAGGTTAAGCGCCAACTTAATCCCAGGCTTCGTATTGAAGGGATCCTTCTGACAATGGTCGATGGAAGGACGAATCAGTCAAAGGAGGTGAGTGAGCTTGTCCGTACTGTTTACGGTAAACAGATCAAAGTCTTCGATACAGAGATACCGAGATCTGTCAGAGTCGCGGAAACGCCTGCAGAAGGCGCAAGCATCTTCGCATACGACCCAAAAGGAAAAGCAGCGGAGGGATACAGAAAACTCACGGGGGAGGTGATGAAGAATGCAGAAAAGAGGCGGCAGCTTCAACTTGCAGAGTCTCGATGAGATCTTCACAACTGCCGAGGAGAGACAGGAGGCAAAACTCGAAAAGGTCTGGGAGATTCCCTTAAAAGATCTCTATCCCTTCAAGGATCATCCCTTCAAAGTCAGGGATGACGCGGAAATGGAAAAGGTGGTGGAGAGTGTTGCCACTTATGGCGTGCTGACACCGGCCATTGCCAGACGCAGGCCTGAAGGAGGCTATGAGCTGATCTCCGGGCACAGGCGACATCATGCGGCACAGCTTGCCGGGCTTGAGACAATGCCAGTGATTGTACGCGATCTGGATGATGATGCCGCGACAATCCTTATGGTAGACGCCAACCTGCAAAGGGAGGAGATTCTGCCAAGTGAGCGAGCACAGGCCTTTAAAATGAAACTAGAGGCTCTTAAACATCAAGGAGAACGGGCGAATGCAACTTCTCGCCAAGTTGGCGAGAAGTCTTGGAGCGTCACTCAGGTTGCTAAAGATGCTAATGAAAGCGAACGACAGGTTCAACGCTATATCCGTCTCACAGAACTGATTCCAGAGATTCAGGAGATGGTCGATACCAAGCAGATCGCCTTCAATCCGGCTGTTGAGCTCTCGTATCTTAAGCCTGAAGAACAGCAGGATTTCATCGAAGCGATGGACTACGGCCAGGCTACGCCGTCGCTTTCTCAGGCGCAGCGTATTAAGACTTTGTCGAGGGACGGCATGTGTACGCTGGAAGCCATGTGTGCTGTTATGAGTGAGGAGAAGAAGCCGGAAGTAGATCATGTGACACTGAAGAATGATGTGATTCGGAAGTATTTTCCCATGTCCTATACTCCGCAGCAGATGGAGCAGACGATCATAAAGCTGCTGGATCAGTGGCAGAAGAAGCGTGAGAGACAGCAGGAACGCTAAAAACTGAATATTGCATGTATGTAGAATCGATGCCGGTCCAGTTGATGGCCGGTTTTTTCATTTGAGAAGGAGAAAAAATGAGTCTGATAGAGATGGTGAACAAGGAGATGCCTGAATTTAAGAATCTTAGAAATATGTCAGATAATGAGTTGGAGGAGTAC
>JAFTHD010000004.1 GCA_017457585.1 Bacillota bacterium
ACGGCGGTTGAGACGGCGCTCGGAGGCAGAATTCAGAATGTGGTCTGTGACGATGATGCGAGCGCAAGAGAAGCCATCGATTCTCTGAAAAAGAACAGAGCAGGAAGATTGACATTCCTCCCTGTTAGTTCAGTTCGGGGTAATTTTAAGAGGGATTCATTCGCAGAAGGACAGCGCGGATTCATAGGATTTGGGCCTGACTGCGTTAAAGCGGATAAGATGTATGACGACATCATTGCAAACCTTCTCGGCAGGGTGATAATAGCTGACAACATCGATCATGCCATAGCAATGTCAAAGAAGGTCAAAGGCTTCAGAATTGTAACTCTGGATGGTGAGGTAATCAGCGGAAGCGGAGCCATAACGGGAGGACGATATAAGCACAAGACTGCAAATATTCTCGACAGGAAGGCTGAAATAGCAGGACTGAACAGAACCCTGGAGGAAAAGACCGGGAGAATCGCAGAGATCGATAAACGCCTGACCGATGTAGAAGGTGAAATTGCAAGACAGGAAAAGCTTTTGGCAGAGCTTGACGAGGCGATCAGACAGGGGACAATCGACTTACTGGAAAAGGATAACGAGATCAGGCTGGCGGAGACCGCGCTCAGAGATCTGAAGTCCGATGCGGAGAGGCTTGAAGCAGAGCTTAAGAACATCGATTCGGAGAGAGAACGATCCAGAACCATGGAGGCAGGCCTGCGATCCAGAATCGAGGCGGATGAAAAACTAAAGACCGATTCCGAAAGCAAGGCGGAGGCCAGACTGGAAGAGTATTCGGAACTGAAGGAGAAGTTTGACCTTGTCAGCGAGGATATAACAGCTGCAAGAATTCAGGTGAATACCTGCGAGAGCAATCTGGAGCATATAGCGGATATGCTTAGGAGAGCGGATCAGTCCATCGGTGAGGCGAGGGCAGATATAGAGTCGAGAAAGCAGCAGATCGAGCAGCTGGCAAGGGAGAAGAGCAGCATAACCTCAGGCCATGATGATGTGGACGGACTGATCGCGGATAAGGAGAGAGAAAAAACAAACCTGCAGGAATACATGTCTGAAATCAACGATGAAAAGGCTGAACTTTCAAGGACGATAACGGTAAATACCGAGATCAAGGATGGGGCTGACGCCAGGATATCGGATATCCGTGAGAGAAAGTATCAGCTGGATATCAAGAAGGCAAAGAACGAGACGCAGCTTGAAAATCTCAAGGAAAAGCTGTGGGAAGACTTTGAGATTTCATACGCACAGGCTCTCGACCAGAGGCGGGAAGATTTCGCCTTGTCATCTGCTGTCAAAGAAAACAGACAGATCAGGGCGAGGATGAAGGAACTGGGCGAGGTAAACGTCGGCGCAATAGAGGAATACAAAGAAGAGAAGAAACGATACGATTTCCTTACGGAGCAGAGAGACGACATACAGGAAGCCATGGATGCCATCTGCAGCATAATAGATGATCTCGACAAGACCATCAGATTGAGATTCAAGACCAGTTTTGATGAGATCGTAGTGAACTTCGAAGCCAGATTCAAGGAACTCTTCGGAGGCGGACATGCAGAGCTCAGGCTGTCGGATGAAAACGATCCTCTCGAGTCGGATATCGACATCATTGCCCAGCCGCCGGGAAAGAAACTGCAGAACATCAATCTGCTCTCAGGCGGTGAGAAGACGCTGACAGCGATTGCGCTGATGTTCGCTGTTCTGGAGGCAAAACCGACGCCGTTTTGCATACTGGATGAGGTTGAATCAGCACTGGACGATGCCAATATCGACAGGTTCATAGATTGTTTGAGAACCCTTCAGGGAATCCAGTTCACCCTTGTAACCCACCAGAAGGCAACCATGGAGCACGCCGACGTGCTCTACGGTGTGACGATGCCTGAAAAGGGTGTGTCCAGGGTGCTCAGCCTGAACATGGCCGACAGTGCAGCGGTGCTTTAACATAAAAACGTATTAAGGAGACCGGAATGTTTGAAGAAAAGAAATCTTTTTTTGGCAGACTCTCGCAGAGGATAAACGATGCAATGAACATGTATCCGAAGGTGGATGAGGAATTCCTGGAAGAACTGGAGGAGATCCTCATAACATCGGATATCGGCATGGATACCACCATGCACATCGTTGAGAGACTGAGAAATGAGATCAAGACTAACAATATAACGAAGCCTGAAGTTGTCAAGATGAGACTGGCCAAGATCATCGCAAGCCTCATGGACAAGAAAGACGCCCAGAAGCTCTCGGATGAGACGCCGCTCGTAATCCTCATGATCGGCATAAACGGGGGAGGCAAGACGACTTCCATCGGCAAGCTGGCAAACAGGCTCAAGAAGCAGAACAAGAAGGTAATGCTTGCGGCTGCGGATACCTTCCGTGCGGCAGCAGCAGAACAGCTTACCATCTGGGGCGACAGGGTAGGAATCAACGTGGTGAAGCATCAGGAAGGTGCAGACCCGGCTTCCGTCATCTACGATGCCATCCAGTCTGCCAAGGCGAAGAACATGGACGTGCTCATCTGCGATACGGCAGGAAGGCTCCAGAACAAGAGAAACCTGATGGATGAGCTGAATAAGATGAACAAGGTGATCTCCAGAGAGTGGCCGGAGGCTGCAAGGGAGAACATCCTGGTGCTCGACGCCACCACGGGAAAGAACGCCGTGTCACAGGTGAAGGAGTTCGGAAACGTTGCGGATATCACAGGAATCATCCTTACGAAGCTTGACGGTACGGCAAAGGGCGGAATCGTAATCACCATCGCAGACGAGTTCGACATGCCGGTTAAGTTCATCGGCGTAGGAGAAGGAATCGACGATTTGAAGGAGTTTGACCCGAAGGAATTCGCAGAAGGTATTTTTAATGAGTAAACCATTAGTAGCAGTAGTAGGACGGCCTAATGTAGGCAAGTCCACATTCTTTAATAAAGTAGTGGGACGGCGTGTTTCAATCGTTGAAGATACGCCGGGCGTTACGAGAGACAGAATCTACGCGGAAGCCGAGTGGAGGGGAATCCACTTCGCCCTCATAGACACGGGCGGTATAGAGCCTGACTCGGATGACATCATCCTTTCACAGATGCGCGAGCAGGCGCAGATCGCCATGGATACGGCCGACGTGATCCTTTTCATGGTAGACGGGAAGGACGGTCTGACCGCGGCAGACAGGGAAGTGGGCGAAATGCTCTACAAAACCGGCAAGGAAGTGGTTCTTGCCGTAAACAAGGTGGATAAGGCAGAGCTTCCGGACGATTTTTACGACTTCTATGAGCTGGGCCTCGGAGAGCCTATCGCCATTTCATCTGCCAACATGCTGAACCTGGGAGATCTTCTCGACCGCATCGTCGAAAGCTTCCCGGAGGGCGCAGGCACGGAGGAAGAGGATAACATCAAGATTGCCGTAATCGGCAAGCCAAACGTAGGCAAATCCTCCCTCATAAATAAATTGCTTGGGGAAAACAGGGTCATCGTATCACCGATAGCCGGGACGACGAGAGATTCCATCGACACGCCTTTTGAAAAGGACGGAGAGAAGTATCTGCTCATAGATACGGCAGGAATCCGGCGCAAAAGTAAGGTAAACGAGGATATTGAGCGGTTCAGTGTCATCAGAGCCGTTGCCGCTATAGAACGGTGCGACGTGTGTCTCCTGATGATCGACGCAAGCGAAGGCGTGACGGAGCAGGACAAGAAGATTGCAGGAGTCGCTCACGAAGCAGGCAAAGGCCTGGTAATTGTGGTAAACAAGTGGGATCTCGTGGAGAAGGAAACCAACACCATGAGCATCTTCACGAAGGAAGTCAAGTCGGAACTGACCTTCATGTCCTATGCACCGGTAATATTCATATCGGCGCTCACGGGCCAGAGGATGCACAAGGTTATCGAGACGGCCAGGATGGTGGCAGCAAACAGAGCCATGAGGGTGCCGACAGGGCAGCTGAACAATCTGATTACGGATGCAACCATGATGAAGCAACCGCCGTCAGACAAGGGAAAGAGACTGAAGATATACTACGTAACCCAGGTGGGCGTCAATCCGCCGCTGTTCTCCTTCCAGGTAAACAAGAGGCAGCTCATGCACTTCTCATACGCAAGATACCTTGAAAATAAAATCAGGGAAAGCTTCGGATTTGAGGGGACTTCTCTCAAGTTCGTGTTCCGCGAGAAGGGAGAAAAGGAATATGAATAGCGCACAGATCGGAATCATCGGCGGCCCGGATGGGCCTACAGCGATCTTTGCTTCTCCGGATTTTGCCGGCGGGCTTGCGGCAAGAATCTTTACGGGTTCCTTGGGACCTGTCGTCGCCTTGATCGCGCTGGCTGCTGTCATCGCCTATTTCATCGGCAATATCTCTCCTTCCACGCTGCTTGCAAGAGCAAGGGGCATCGATATCAAGAAGGAGGGAAGCGGCAATGCAGGGACGACCAATGCCCTCCGTGTGATGGGGAAAAAAGCGGCAATCATCACCCTGGTGGTCGACATCCTCAAAGGTGTCCTTTCCGTCTGAATAGGAGGGGGTCTTGCAGGACAGCTCGGCGCTATGGTCTGCGTATTGTTTGTCATGCTGGGACACGTATGGCCGTTGCTTCTTAAGTTCAAGGGCGGCAAAGGCATCGCCACATCCTTTGGCGCGCTCCTGGCATTAGATCCGCTGCTCGCCCTCATAGAGCTGGCCATCGTAGCGGCAGTGACGCTTGTGACGAAACGGATGTCGGCAGGATCCATCGCAGGACTTGTGCTTCTGCCAGTCATTTGTATATTCAGGCAGCCGGCGGAATTCGTTGTAATATCGATCATCCTTGCCGTTATCATGTTGATAAAGCACAAGGCAAACATCATCCGCATCATCCATGGAGAAGAACCCAAATTAAGCATACTGGACAAGAAATCATCGGACAGTGAACGCAGTGATAAGGAGGAAGAGCAATGAGTAAAGTTGCAGTCATCGGTGCAGGTAGCTGGGGGACAGCGCTTGCAACAGTTCTTGCAGGAAACAGAGAAAAGGTCTATATCTGGGACATCGATAAGGCTCACCTTGAGAGGATGGATGGAAACAGGGAAAACGTGGACTACCTTCCGGGCGTGGATCTGCCGTTCAACATTCAGATCGTATATGATGAAGCGGAGGCGCTGAAGGGGGCAAACTACGTGCTCTTCTCGGCTCCGGCACAGCATTTCAGATCGGCTCTCGAGACGGCTCTTCCAAATATCTCAGATGATGCCATCATCATAAATGTAGCAAAGGGCATAGAGCAGCACAGCCTGAAGCGCATGTCGGAGATCGCAGCTGATGTTATCGATCTCAACAGATACGTTGTGCTCTCAGGTCCTTCCCATGCAGAGGAAGTAGGGAGAAGACAGCCTACGACAGTGACAGTTGCCTCAGTCAACATGGATGCCGCAGAGAGAGTTCAGGATCTGTTCATGTCGGATCGATTCAGGGTCTACACCACTGACGATATCGTGGGCGTAGAGCTGGGCGGAGCATTGAAGAACATCATCGCTTTAGGCGCCGGAATCTCAGACGGCATGGGTTTCGGAGACAACGCAAAGGCAGCCCTCATGACGAGGGGACTTGCAGAGATAACCAGATTGGGCCTTAAACTGGGCGCCAAGCCTGAGACCTTCTCAGGACTTACCGGAGTAGGGGACCTGATCGTTACGTGCACCAGCATGCACTCCAGAAACAGAAGGTGCGGCATCATGATAGGCGAAGGAACGCCGCCGGACGTTGCAACGGAGAAGGTAGGCATGGTGGTAGAAGGAATGTTCACAACGGAGGCAGCATATGAGCTGGCCAAGAGGGTGGACGTTGAGATGCCGATCACAGAGGCCATATACAAGACCATTAAGGGTGAGATCGCTGCCATTAACGCGGTACCGCTCCTGATGGGCAGGGAGAGGAGAAGCGAACAGGATTAAATGTCTGAAGAACTTTTGAAGGGCAAAAAATACAACATAATTACTTTCGGATGTCAGATGAACGAGCACGACTCGGAGACCATAGCGGGCATGCTAAGAGATGAAGGGTGTACGCCTGTTCCGGATAAGGAAGACTCGGATATCACCATCATCAACACCTGCAGCGTCAGGGAGAATGCCGATAAGAGATTCTTCGGGACACTGGGACAGCTTAAGAAGATCAAGGAAAAAAATCCCGAGTACGTCGCCTGCGTGTGCGGCTGCATGATGCAGCAACAGCACATCATCGATCAGGTGAAGACCAAGTATCCGTGGGTTGATATCATCTTCGGCACCCACAACATCGACAGCTTCCCGGAGCTTCTCAAAAAAGTCACGCGTGAGAAGGTAAAGGCAATCGAGATACTGGAGGACAGATCCGATATCGTGGAGGGGCTTCCTGCAAGGAGGCTTTATAAGCACAAGTCCTTCGTGAACATCATGTACGGGTGCAACAACTTTTGCACCTACTGCATCGTGCCGTATACGAGAGGCAGAGAAAAGAGCCGAAGGCCTGAGGATATTATCAGAGAAATAAGAGGGCTTGTAGCAGACGATGTGAAGGAAGTGACGCTTCTGGGACAAAACGTCAATTCATACAGGGGTGTTTCCGAAGAGGGGAAAGAGTGGGACTTCGCAGACCTTATTTATGCCTTAAATGAAGTGGAAGGGCTGGAGAGAATAAGGTTCATGACATCCCATCCAAAGGATCTTTCGGATAAGCTGATACAGGCATTCTGCGATTGCGATAAGCTCTGCAACTACATTCATCTTCCCGTTCAGTCCGGAAGCACGGATGTGCTCAGGCGCATGAACAGGAAGTACGACAGCGAGAAGTACCTCGGTCTCGTTGCAAATCTGCGCGAGAAGGTGACGGGTATAACCATAAGCACGGACATTATCGTAGGATTCCCTGGAGAAACCGAGGAGGACTTTGAGGATACCATGACCCTCGTTGAGGCGGTTGGATATGACTCGGCATTCACTTTCCTCTATTCAATAAGGCAGGGTACTCCTGCGGCAGACTACGAGGATCAGATACCCGAAGATGTGAAGCACAGGAGGTTTAACAGGCTGGTGGATGCCATAAACAGCGGAAGTGCTGAGAAGAACGCCGCATATGTGGGGCGCATTGAAAAGGTGCTGGTGGAAGGCCGCAGCAAGAAGGATGAGAATACCCTTACCGGAAGGACGGAAGGATTCAAGCTGGTCGACTTCCCGGGAGATTTGTCATATATAGGCAGGATCGTTGATGTGGAAATCATGGAGGGCAAGACCTTCAGTCTAAGAGGAAGGATCGTAGAATAGCATCGTATAATTATTTTGACAGAGGTATAGCTATGAAAGTTTACAAAGCTGCCGCTCCCGTAAGTGAAGCGGACAGGACGGCTCTCAGAGAGACGGTTGCAGGAATAATAGAGAAGGTGAGACCTCGCGGGGATGAAGCACTGGCGGAATACGGCAGAAAATTCGACGACTGCGAAAGAGAATCCCTCAGAATTTCACAGAAAGAGATAGACGAGGCTTACGGGAGACTGACGGAGCAGGAACTGGAAGATATAAAGTCAGCAGCGGCAAACATCAGAGCTTTTGCGCAGGCACAGAAGGACTCCATAGGAATCGTGAAGGACTTCTCGCCGGCTGAGGGAATCAAGCTGGGACACAGGGCGATACCCGTATCCTCTTGCCTCTGCTACGTTCCCGGCGGCGGATACCCGCTCTATTCAACTGCGCTTATGCTGGGAATTCCCGCAAAGGTTGCAGGCGTTAAGAGGATTTGTGCATGCTCCCCTGTAATCAAGGGTACAGATAAGATTCATCCGAAGACGCTTGTAGCCATGGATGTGGCAGGCGTAGATGAGATATATGCTGTGGGCGGAGCACAGGCCATAGCGGCCTTTTCCTACGGCACGGAGCAGATCAAACCTGTAAATCTGATCGTAGGCCCTGGTAACAGCTTCGTAACGGAAGCGAAGCGCCAATGTTACGGTAAGGTGGGAATCGACTTCGTTGCAGGTCCCAGCGAGGTTCTCGTAATAGCTGATGAGCAGGCGGATGCAGATGTATTGGCGGCTGATATCCTGGCCCAGTCGGAGCACGATAAGGTGGCAAAGGGCATCCTGGTCACTACAGACGAAAAGCTGGCAGAAAAGGTCTGCGTTGCTGTTGAAGAGCAGCTTCATGCGCTTGATACGGCAGATATTGCAAGCGTTTCATGGGAGAACACAGGTGAGGTTCTCATCGCGGACAATTTGGAGGAAGCTGTAGCATACGCCAACAGCTAT
>JAFTHD010000036.1 GCA_017457585.1 Bacillota bacterium
CTTTATATAGCAGTGTGACAGTCAACATGCCTATTGTTAATAATTCGTTAAAAATTTCTCATTTACCCTTCAAACCCTAACGTTGCGTTACGGTTTGTCTGAGTCCCTTTTGGCCCAGATTTTCGCAAAAAATGCCCGCTTTTGCTTTTTGACGGGCGTTATAGTATACTCATCCCTGTTGACACGCAGCAATCATTTTAGGAGGAATCATGAATCTGACAGATAAGCAAAAGGCAATAATCTACATAGTTTGCTCGGCTTTCTTTTTTGCGCTCATGAACATGTTCGTAAGGCTGTCAGGGGATCTTCCTTCCGTTCAGAAGAGCTTCTTCAGAAACTTCGTAGCCTTCTTCTTTGCCCTGTTCATAATACTGAGGTCGAAGGACAAATTCTCCCTCAATATGAAAAACCTCGGCTGGTTCATCGGCCGTTCCGCCTTTGGCACTATGGGTATCCTCTGCAATTTCTATGCGGTGGATCACCTGCTTCTCTCGGACGCCTCGATACTGAACAAGCTGTCGCCGTTCTTTGCAATCATCTTCTCATTTATACTGCTAAAAGAAAAGACGACCAAAGTTCAGGCTATGGCCGTCGTCGTTGCATTTACAGGTGCACTTCTCGTTGTAAAACCGGGCATTGCAGTTGCAGGCGCCTTCATCACTTCCCTCATCGGTGTTTCAGGAGGCCTCTGTGCCGGTATTGCCTACACCATGGTCAGAGCACTCGGCCAAAGGGGCGAGCGCGGACCTGTGATAGTTATTTTTTTCTCAGCCTTCTCCTGCATCGTCACGCTGCCATTTCTCATCTTCGACTATCATCCTATGTCGCCTTCACAGATTCTGATGCTCCTCTGCGCAGGACTTTCTGCAGCCGGCGGTCAGTTCACGATTACGGCAGCATACACCCACGCTCCTGCAAAGGAAGTGTCCGTATACGACTATACCCAGATTATTTTCGCTGCCGCTCTGGGGCTCATCTTCTTCGGTCAGATCCCTGACATCTACAGCGTGATCGGCTACTGCATCATAGCAGGCGTCGCCGTCGCCATGTTCATCTACAACAACCGCCCTTTCGCAGGGAAATAATCGATTTCAATTTATCGCCACGTCATTTCAAGCTTTTTCTTTTTCTCTACACACTCAAGGAGATATAGATTGATAAGAGTCTGGTAAGGAATTCCCGTTTCCTGGGCTTCATTTTTGAAATAGTCAATGACGGAAGTGGCAAGATTGATTGTCACTTGCTTTTTTAAATCTTTGGCATATGGGTTTTTTCTCGGATTTAACTGATCAATCTCATATTCCTTTAACATATCGTTCCTCCTCCTTTCTTGTAGCTCTTCGTGCCGAAATAATCCTTATAGCCGTCTCAGATTCTCTGTAGCAGTGACATACAATGCAGACATGCAAGGCTGAACTCATTCCAAGTAACAAAAATCGTTCTTCTTCATCGGAATGCGCAGGATCATCAAACAGTATGGCATTTTCATCAAAGAAAACAGAACACGCTTCATGAAAAGAAATCCCATGCTTCTCTTCATTCCTGGTAGCTTTCTCGCTATCCCATTCAAAATGTATCATAGTAAATCTCCATTCTCCAATTCCCTTTTTAGTAATTATATTATAATTATAATATATTGTCAACTTGTTCAGCTTGATTACACCAATATATTAAAAGACTCGCACACTGGATTCTTTAACCAATGAACGAGTCATGAGGGTGGCTATTGTTCTCAGTATTCTATCACTACCAACCTGCAGTGTTCACATCTGTAGGCAACTGCAGAAGAACCTGAAAAAGCTCCCTCTGAATCACCGCTAAGTTTGACTGCATTCTTCCCGAATGAAAGTGCGGCAATCACACGCTCTTTATCATCCCAGAACACTCCATCTCTGCTCTGGATATATCCTTTTACCATTTCCCTTTTACAACGATCACAAATCATCGCGATCCCCCTTTCTTCTTAATCCCAAACTAATCCCGGATTTTTTTAATTTTGATTCTGTTGCCGGTTCCTGCGTGCTTGCGGCTGTATTCGCGAAGCATCTCTTTGATCTCAAGGTTTGCCGCTTCCACTTCCCTTCTGAACTCCTGAGCGCTCACCTTAAAGGCATCATTTCCGATTATGATAAGCTGCTCCATCCTGTCGGAAGTGGCAACTCTCACCTTGTACTTTCCGCGCAGCTCATAGGTGGCTTTTTCTATGTAGGCATCAGCCGTCTCCGCCTCCTTTGTGTAAACAACGGTTATGTTGTCGTATACCTCCTGCCTGCGCTCCCCGCCTTTGACTCTGTAGGCATCGAAGACGAGAACGAGTCTGCACTTCCTGTAGCCCTGATAGTTCTGCATCATTTCGATGAGCGCATCTCTGGCTGCATCTATGTTTACCTTCGAGAGTTCTTTCAGATCTTCCCATGCAAAGATGATGTTGTATCCGTCCACCAGCACGTATTCCGTAAGCGTGGCCTGTTCCTTCGTCTTCTTAGGGATGTAATCCGCCTTAAACTCCTTCGGCGCAATCTTTCGTTCCCGTATCTCGCGCTTTTTTGGCTGAACAAAGGCGGGGTGTGAGAAGTCTTCATCAGAGTAGGACTGTCCTACTCCTCCGCCGCCAGCCTGGCCTCCGCCGCCGGCAAAGCCGCTCTGCTCTCCGCCAACGCGCTCTTCGTTTACTCCAGGAATGTATACGCTGGTATGAACGGCATCGTCCACTTCGTCCCACTTCACATTGTATCCTGCACCGTGGGCACAGAAAACAGAGTCTGCAGGATTCTCTGCATCCCTCTCCGGATCGTACCCGATGAGTTCTATAACTTCCTCCTGATTGTGGCAAGGGAAATAGCCCTCCATGGCAAGCTGCAGATGGCCATGTCCCTTGGTGTATGAGTTCAGTTTCAGGGCGTAATCCTTCATCTCCGAAACGGGCGCGCGCCCTTTGAGAATCGCAGTTCCTTCTTCGCTCTCAGGCATATCGAAGCTTCCGCCCATCCTCTGCACGTCTGCCATGGCAGTACCAACCGATTCCTGGGGAATCTCTATGATGAACGAATACCAAGGTTCCAGCAGAATCGTCTCTGCCTTCATCAGACCCTGTCTTATGGCTCTGTATGTAGCCTGCCTGAAATCGCCGCCCTCGGTATGCTTTTCGTGTGCTCTTCCTGCGACGATCGTAATGCTCACGTCGGTAAGCGGTGATCCCGTCAGGACTCCCGGATGCTCCCGCTCAAGAACGTGGGTGGCAATCAGCCTCTGCCAGTTCTTATCGAGAACATCTGTGCTGCATGCGCTGCTTACGTCTATTCCGCTTCCCCTCTCTCCCGGTTCCATGAGAAGCTGCACTTCCGCATAATGCCTCAACGGCTCGAAGTGGCCTGCACCTACAACGGGATTCTTTATGGTCTCCTTATAGGCGATTCTGCCTTCTCCAAAGCTCAGGTTCATTCCGAACCGTTCTTCTATGAGCACTTTTAGAATCTCAAGCTGGACTTCGCCCATCAGGCTTGTCTGTATCCTGCCGGTCTCGCTGTTCCACCTGACGTGAAGCTGTGGGTCTTCCTCCTCAAGCTGATACAGCCTCTCCAGCACCGTATGCGCATCTTCACCGGATTCGATGATGACATCGTAGACGAGAGCAGGTTCAAGGGTAGGCATAACCTGATTCCCAAAACTTCCTATGCCCTGGCCTGCCCTGGTCTCACTGAGACCGCACACCGCAACGATGCTCCCTGCCTCAGCCTCTGAAACCGTCTTAAATTTCTCACCGGAGTATATCCTGATCTGATCTACCTTTTCTCCGTCTATCAGTTCCCTCGTCTTGAGGCTTCCGCCGGTGATCTTCATATGGGAGAGCCTTGTCCCTTTGCTGTCACGGGTAATCTTGTATACCACTGCTCCGAACTCGTCAGAATAATCCTCCTGAAGGGTGAATCTTTCGATCCCAGCAAGGAAGTTCTCCACTCCATCAAGCTTAAGCGCCGACCCGAAATAGCAGGGGAACAGTTCTCGTTTCCTGATGGCTTCGGCAACGGACTCCTCCTCAAGCCTTCCGTGCTCAAGATATTCCTCTATGAGCGCTTCGCTTACCGCCGCCACATCTTCGCCCAATTCACCCTTTGAAAAGTCCATGCAGCTTCCGCTCAGCTTCCTTCTGATATCGCCGTATACCAGATCTCTTGACGACGTCTCCAGATCCATTTTGTTCACAAAAATAAATGCAGGAATTTGGTATTTCTGCAACAGTTTCCAAAGGGTGACCGTGTGCCCCTGCACGCCGTCCTTGCCGCTTATCACCAGGATGGCGTAGTCCAGTACCTGAAGGGTTCTCTCCATCTCCGATGAAAAGTCCACGTGACCCGGCGTATCGAGGAGCATAAGCTGTGCATCCCCGATGGCAAGCTCCGCCTGCTTGGAAAAGATGGTGATTCCTCTCTCCCGCTCCTGGGCGTACGTATCGAGAAAAGCATCTCTTTTATCCACTCTTCCCAGCTTTCTTATGGTGCCGGAAATGTAGAGCATGGCCTCCGATAATGTAGTTTTACCTGCATCCACGTGGGCGAGAATGCCCACTGTTATCTTCTTCATAACGTATATTTATCGTCTATCTCTGTCGATTATCTTACACGGAACCTAACGCCAAGTTCCTCCGCCTTTTTCCTGCACTCCTCCACAGACTCGCTGGATATGCATCCTACCACCGACGTGGATACATCGGGAACGTACTCCTTTACATCGGAAATGTACTTGAGCATGGCGTCATATGAGCCTTCAAACACAGGGTGACAAAGCGCCTCATACTTTTCCTCGTCCGCCTCATTCATGCTCACATTGACCGAGTCTATGAGACCTTCCAGTTTCGGCGCAGTCTCCTCTCCCCATATGACATCCGCAAGGCCTATGGTGTTAATCCTCGTCTTCTTGCCATATTTATCCTTGACCCATTCTGCTATCTCCAGAAGCTCCGGCAGCCTCATAGTAGGCTCGCCGTATCCGCAGAAGACAACCTCACCGTATTCTTCCATGTTCCACTGGTCGATTTCTTCCTTCACTTCTTCCACGGTAGGCTCCTCAGTCAAAAGGAGAGAGTCAGCACTCCCCAGCCCGTCGGTATAATTCTTTATGCAAAATTCGCAGCTGCAGGGGCATCTGTTCGTCAGATTGATGTACAGACCGCCGCAATAATCGTATACTACTTCAGACATGTTCTTACCTCTTTTTTTCTTCTCTGATATATCCTACCACAAAAGGGCGAGGCTTAACACATTAAACCTTCCGAATCGTGACTGCATCCGCTTACCTTGGCCTTTTAATCTTTTTTTGTAGATCTTTGGACCTATGAATTTGCTCCAAAAGACCCACAACTTTGCAAATAACCAAGATAACTTGGGTCTTCTCGCCAAAAAACGTAGGTCCAAAGAC
>JAFTHD010000037.1 GCA_017457585.1 Bacillota bacterium
ATTCAGCCATCAGGAGGTTTCTGTAATTGGCATCTTTTTCTTTGCTGAAATCAACATATTGGTATAGACCATCAGGGACAGGAAACATATTATTCAGATTGATAACTGCATATGCTCCTACCTTAATGAGATCCACAGTGTTTTTCATCTTGTGATGCTTCTTTTTAAACGATGAAAGCGGTGCAAAGTAGTTCAGACCATTAATCGTGAGTACGATGCCTATGTATTTCCTGCTATGCCTCTGTTTATCTTTCTTATTATGAAAAAGATGCGGCACGTAATCCGATAAGTAGTCAATATACGCATCTTCAACTTCATATAATTTGATGGCCATCCAATCCCCCCCTCTGTTATGAAGAACGAGGACAGTCAATCTGTCCTCGTCCGTTACATTCGCACTCATGAGCAGCGAAACGCTCACTTTTAAATCTCTCACTCAGGGCTGAGATACGCCCGCTAATCAAATCTCTCATTTATAGGCTGAGATACACCCTCTATAAGCATTATAATTTGGGATCCAAGAAAATACAATATCATTTTTCAGTGCTGCACCATCTTTAGCTTAAGTGCAGTTTCGGGTAATCTCATGAATAGATACAAATCGAAAAATGTATACAAAATATGTTGGATAATCATTTCAGATGTGGTAATTTTAAGATAGGCGTGGGCGTTAGGGCGCGCGTCATGATTCGTGGGACCATAGGTTGTGAAGAAGGAGGTTAGGATGATTGGTGTAGCCGGCTATGAACAGTCACAGGACTGCAAGGTGACTGTCATGCTGAAGGAACGCGGTGATGTCAAAATCACGCTAAATAGTAAGATGGAAAAGATGTTCGGAGACCAGATTATCGCAAAGGCTCAGGAGGAGCTTGATTATCTGGGCGTTGAGCATGCGGACGTGACAATAGATGATTTCAGCAGTCTGGATTTCGTAATACAGGCAAGGATCAGGACGGCAGTGAGAAGAGCAAGGAGCGGTGAAGAAGATGTATAAGATGAGAACGATGTTATTCTGTCCGGCAAACAAGCCGAAGATGTATCTGAACGCACCGGTATTCCAGCCGGACTGTATCCTGTTTGACCTGGAGGACGCGGTTGCCATGTCTGAAAAGGATGCCGGGCGCGACCTTCTGTGCAAGGCCGTTGAGACGCTGGACTTCGGAAACTGTATGGTATTTGCAAGGGTAAACGGAACGGGAACCCCTTTCTTTGAGGAGGATGTGAGAGCCATCGTTCCGTCGGGAATTAGGTATATGAGACTTGCCATGTGCGACAGCCCTGACGACGTGATCACTTTGGATCAGCTCCTGTCGGAGGTGGAAAAGGAGAGCGGTATCGAGCAGGGAACCGTCAAGATTCAGTGCTCCATCGAGACAGCGAAAGGTGTGCTCAATGCAAGAGAGACGGTAAAGGCAAGCGACAGAGTGATCTCCCTCTCTTTCGGTGCAGAGGACTACACCAATTCGATGGGAACGGTCAGAACAAGGGAAGGCAACGAGCTTTCGTATGCCAGAACCTACCTGCCTGTAGTGGCTGCGGAAGCGGGGATTACGGCTGTGGACACTGTCTGGTCCAACTTCAAGGACGAGGAAGGCTTCGCGGAGGAAGTTAAGTGGGCGAAGACTTTGGGATTTACGGGCAAATCCTGCATACATCCGTCCCAGATCGGCATAGCGAACAGACTTTTGAGCCCGTCAGAGGAAGAAATTGAGCACGCACAGCGCGTCATAGATGCGGAGAAAGAAGCGACGGCTGCGGGCATCGGCGTATTCACAGTAGACAACAAGATGGTGGATTATCCGATTATCAACAAAGCCAGAAGAATACTTATTCAGTGTGGGAGGCTTGAGAAATGAAACTGCAGAAAAACCAGATAGGAAGAGAAGTCCCTGAGCACGTTGAGCAGATGGGAGACGTTAAGCCGTACATCAGAAGCGGCAAGAGAAGAGAGAATTTCATAACTGAGCCGGACAAAGTTTTTACGGGCAAGGTTGTAGGCTCCCTCAGGGAGGCCATCATAAAGTCGGGTCTGAAGGACGGCATGACGATTTCCTTCCACCACCACCTGAGAGCCGGAGACATGGTGCTTCCAAAGGTGATGGAGGCCATCGATGAGCTGGGGATAAAGGATCTGACCATTTGCGCTTCATCTTTGACAAGCTCTCACGAGTGTCTCGTAGATTACATAAAGAAAGGCGTGGTTACCGGCCTGCAGACCAGCGGCATGAGAGGTGAGCTGGGAAAAGCGGTGTCACGCGGCATACTTGATGAAGCGGTAGTTTTCCGTACACACGGAGGCAGGGCGAGAGCCATCCAGAGAGGAGACGTAGTCATAGACGTAGCCTTGATAGCAGCCTC
>JAFTHD010000038.1 GCA_017457585.1 Bacillota bacterium
TCATGGCCGAAGGCGAAGGAACGAGGCTTACGATCCTTGCGCCTGTCATAAGGCAGAAGAAGGGTCAGCACGAAAAGATCCTGGAGAGAATACGAAAAGAGGGCTTCAGGCGAGTGAGAGTTGACGGGGAGATGAAGCTCCTCGATGAAGACGAAATAAGCCTGGAGAAGACTTTTAAACATACTATAGAGATCGTCGTAGACAGAATCAAGGTCAAAGAGGGAGCCACATCGAGACTTGCAGAGGCCTGCGAGCTTGCGGTGCTCCACGGGGAGGGCCTCGTTCAGGCGATCATTGCAAAGGACGGCGGCGAGAGCGAGAAGACGTTCAGCACCAGCCTTGCCTGTCCTGACCACGGCGTCAGCATAGAGGAACTGGAGCCGAGAATGTTCTCTTTCAACAACCCGATGGGAGCATGCCCACAGTGCAACGGACTGGGGTTTACCCAGAAGATTGACCCGGACTTGATCATTCCGGAGCAGGACAAGAGCATCGTGGACAAGTGCCTGAGCAACATATTCGCCACCATGGAGTACACCAGCTTCTACTGGCAGGTGATAAGGGCGCTGGCAGATCAGTACGACGAGGACATCACGAAGCCGTTTAACAAACTTTCCAAGAAGTTCCGTCAGGTGCTCCTCTATGGCAGCGGAGATGAAACGCTCCAGTACACGTATACGTCGAGAAACGGTACGGTGCAGCACAGGAACCACACCTTTGAAGGCCTCATAAACAACGTGGAGAGGCGATATCACGAGACCAGGTCTGACTGGATCAAGGAAAAGATGGAAAAGTTCATGACTATCGACGAGTGCTCCGCCTGTCACGGCAAGAGGCTGAGACCTGAACTGCTGGCTGTAACGGTAGGCGGCAAGAACATTATGGAGTTCTGCGATCTGTCCGTGTCTGAAGCCATAGACTTCCTGGATCACATGGAACTGTCCGAGATGCACGCCATGATTGCAGAGGAGATCATCAAGGAGATCAAGGGAAGGCTGTCCTTCCTTGCAAACGTGGGTCTTGACTACCTGACTCTGTCCCGCGCTGCTGCAACGCTTTCAGGAGGAGAATCCCAGAGAATCAGGCTGGCTACCCAGATAGGTTCAGGACTCGTGGGAGTCCTCTACATTCTCGACGAGCCGAGCATAGGACTTCATCAGAAGGACAACGCTAAGCTTTTGGAAGCCCTGAGGAATCTGACGGACATGGGAAACACCCTCATCGTGGTGGAGCACGACGAAGATACCATGTATGCCGCGGATCAGATCATCGATATCGGCCCTGAGGCCGGTGTAAACGGCGGCGAGCTTGTTGCGCAGGGCACAGTGGAGGATATCAAGAACTGTCCTGAGTCGATCACAGGCAAGTATCTCAGCGGCGCGTATTCCATACAGGTTCCGGAGGTGAGAAGACAGGGCAACGGCAAGAAGCTGAAGATCGTCGGTGCCGCCGAAAACAATCTGAAGAACATAGACGTGGAGATTCCTCTCGGCAAGATGGTTTGCGTGACCGGGGTTTCCGGCTCCGGCAAGAGCAGCCTAATCAACGAGATCCTCTACAAGTCCGTATCGGCAGAGCTGTACAAGAGCAAGGATAAACCGGGAAAGCACAAGAGGATCAACGGTCTTCAGCACATCGACAAAGTGATAGACATTAACCAGACGCCCATAGGCAGGACGCCAAGGTCAAACCCGGCAACCTATACCGGCGTGTTTACCAATATCCGCGATTGGTTTGCCGAATTGCCGGA
>JAFTHD010000039.1 GCA_017457585.1 Bacillota bacterium
GACGTAGCAGTTACCAAAGGCAAGATCACAGCAATCGGCGCTAACCTTAAAGCAGATAAGGGAGCAACTGTTGTAGATGCTAAGGGTAAGCTGGTTCTTCCAGGCGCTATCGATGGACATACTCATCTGGCAATGCCATTTGGCGGAACAATCGCAACTGACGACTACTACACAGGAACAAGAGCTGCTGTATGCGGTGGTACTACTACTGTATTCGACTTCGTACTTCAGGGCGTTGGCGAAACTATGGACGCAGCCCTCGAGAGAAGAGATGCTCTCTGCAAGCAGGACGGACCTGCTGCTGACTATTCATACCACATCGGCGTTGGTGATGTTACTACTCCTGAGATGCTGGCATCAATGGATGAATGCGTTAAGAGAGGCGTTACATCATTCAAGGTATTCATGGTTTATGATTTCGGCGTAGATGATGGTCAGTTCTTCAACACACTTCAGCACGCTGCTAAGATCGGCGCACTGGTAGGTGTACACGCAGAGAACAGAGACGTTAACAACGCACTGATCGCTCAGTACCTGGCAGAAGGCAAGACTTCAGCTTGGTGGCACTACATGGCAAAGAACGAAGCTGTTGCAGGCGAAGCTGACGTAAGAGCTATCAACCTGGCTAAAATGGCAGGCGCATCACTCTACATCGTTCACCTTGACAACAAGCAGGGCGTTGAGGCAGTTGCTGCAGCAAGAGAAGAAGGATATCCAATCTTCGCAGAAACTTGCCCACAGTACCTGGCACTGACTAACGACGTTTACAGAGACGAAGACAAGGGCTTCCCTAAGAAGTACGCCGATCTGGGACTCAGACCAAGAGACTTCGTATGCTCACCTCCAATGAAGGGTAAGGCATCACAGGACGCTCTGTGGAATGGAATTAAGACTGGCGCTGTAAGCACACTAGCTACAGACCACTGTCCGTTCCTCCAGTCAGAAAAGGATTGGGGAATCACTAAGAAGGACGGAACTCCTTGTGACTTCACAACAATTCCTAACGGCTGCGCTGGTATCGAGAACATGTATCCTTACATCCTTTCAGAAGCTAACAAGGGCAGAATTTCATTCAACAAGGCAGTTGAAATTTCAGCTACTAACCCTGCTAAGCTGTTCGGTATTGATGATCGTAAGGGATCCATCGAAGTTGGTAAGGACGCAGACATCGTAATCTACGATCCTAAGCAGAAGTTCGTTGTTAAGAACGCTGAGAACCAGCACGGTGCTCTCGACCACACTGTATGGGAAGACGCTGAATTCAAGGGATACCCAGTAGAAGTTTACCTGAGAGGTAAGAAGGTATTCGATAACGGCGAATACGTTGGACAGAGCGGCGACGGCCAGTTCGTTAAGTGTAACAAAGTTAAGTTCAAGGGCCCTGAATTCTAAACAATTCGAGAATCCTTGCGATAACGACATACGCTATTCAGACCCTGCACGATTTCGTGCAGGGTTTTTTCATGCAGTAGTGATGGTTTTTGCCATGGTAAAACGATAAGCGATATGTTAAGAAATAAGTGTGAATGTAGCTATAGCCCTTGACAGTTGAGCGTGCATTCAACTATAATGCAACTAAGGAACAGTTGAATGAATACGCAACTGTAATTGAAAGGCGGAGAGTAAGATGGCGAAAAACGAACATACATGTGACTGCTATGGCAAAAGATGTGACTGCGAAGTAATCCATGCGGATACCTTGGATTACGTCAGGAACAACATAGTAAGTGAAGCAGAGCTTGATATGATGGCAAAAGTTTTTAAGGTGTTCGGTGATGGCACAAGAATCAGGATTTTAAGCGCATTGGAATGTCACGAAATGTGCGTCTGCGACCTGGCTGTCATGTTCGATATGACAAAGTCAGCGATATCGCATCAGTTAAAAGTCTTAAGAGATAACAATCTTGTGAAGTTCGAGAAGAAGGGAAAACACGCTTACTATTCACTGGCGGACAGTCACGTGAGTCAGATTCTCGATGTAATGCTGGATCATATTAATGAATAGCGGGGGCTTATTATGATAAATGAAGAAAAGTACATTCACGATATAGAGCATGAGCACGATGATTGCTGCGGTCATGAGCATGAACATGACGACTGTTGCGATCACGAGCACGAACACGATGACTGCTGTGAGCACGACCGTGAGCATGACGACTGTTGTGAGCATGAACACGAGCATGATGATTGCTGCGACCACGACCATGAGCACGACGACTGCTGTGACCATGAGCATGAGCACGATGATTGCTGTGGGCACGGACATGAGCATGATGACTGTTGTGAGCATGACCACGAGCACGATGACTGCTGTGAGCACGGCCACGAGCATGAGCATGATGACTGCTGCGGCCATGAACACGAGCATGATCACGAAGGTCATGAACTGAAGTACGTTGCCGGCATGATTGAGAAGACGTACATCGTTCAGAATTTAGACTGCGCTAACTGCGCGGCAAGGATGGAAGCGCGAATTCAGAAGATGCCGGAAGTTGAGGATGCATCGATCACCTTTGCAACAAAGCAGCTTAAGGTGCTGGCTAAAGACCCGGACTCTTTGATGGGTGAGATGGAGCAGCTTTGCAAGAACATCGAAAAGACAGTGTATCTTGAGGCAAAGCCAGACACCAGAAAGCCGGCAGAGAATCGGAATAATAGCAGTGAGAAAAGCTTCTTTAAGCAGTATGCGGATGATCTTATTCCCATCGCAGTAGGTCTTGTAATATTCATAGTGGGGATGATCCTGGAGCACAGTGTTTTGAACGGTTGGATGTCCCTTGTTCTGTTCGGAGCAGGATTTCTGCTCCTTGGAGCACCGGTTCTCAAGGAAGCGGCATACAACATTTCCAAAGGACAGGCATTTGATGAGAACTTCCTTATGTCCGTGGCAACCATAGCGGCATTTTGCATAGGCGAATATCCTGAAGGAATGGGCGTAATGCTGTTCTATAGGATAGGAGAACTGTTTGAACACATCGCTGTCGAGCGAAGCAGAAGTCAGATCATGGAAGCCGTTGACATGAGGCCTGAAACGGCGCTTTTGGAAAAGGACGGTGAAGTAAATGAAGTTCCAGCCGAGGATATTAAGACTGGAGATATTCTTATCGTCAGACCGGGAGATAGGATTCCGCTTGACGGCGTTGTTACGGAAGGTGAGAGCAGAATAGACACGTCTCCTGTGACAGGTGAGCCCGTACCTGTTGCCGCAAGGGTGGGTACAGAGCTGATTTCAGGATGTGTCAACGAGCAGGGACTGCTCAAGATGAAAGTAATAAAACCACTCGAGGAGTCCATGGTTACAAAGATCCTCGATTCTGTGGAAAATGCGGCCGCCGGCAAACCTAAAATCGACAGATTCATCACGCGATTTGCGCGGATTTACACGCCAATTGTTGTAGCACTTGCAGTTCTGATCGCTATAGTACCGTCACTCTTTACAGGAAACTGGCAGTACTGGATAACAACCGCCATAACGTTCCTTGTAATCAGCTGTCCATGTGCACTGGTAATCAGCGTGCCGCTGGCATTTTTCTCAGGGATCGGTGCAGGCTAGAAGAAGGGCATACTTTTCAAGGGAGGGCTCAGCCTTGAAGCGCTGACGAAAATCAAGGTTGTCGTCATGGATAAGACAGGTACGCTGACGAAGGGCGATTTTACCGTGCAAAGGATCGTGCCGGCTGACGGATTCTCTGAGGAGGATGTTCTGAAAGCCGCAGCAGCATGTGAAGCCGGGTCGACACACCTGATCGCAGCAAGCATCATGAGAGAGGTTGATGTACGTGGAATCAAGGCTTCCGGTGCAGAATCAGTTGAGGAACTGTCGGGGAAAGGCATCAAGGCGACGGTAGATGGGAACGTGATCCTTTGCGGCAATGCGAAACTCCTCAACAGCAACCTTGTCATAGTGCCGCATGGAGCAGGAACCGACGGAGGAACAGCGGTGCTTATTGCGATAGACGGCAATTTTGCAGGTGTGATCTATATAGCGGATACAGTAAAGCCCGACGCTGCGGATGCCATATCAAAACTTAAGAAATGGGGCCTTGCAACTGTCATGCTGACAGGAGATGACAAGACCAGCGCTTCTGATGTGGCAGGTGCTGTCGGCGTAGATAGAGCCTTCGCTCAGCTCATGCCTTCAGACAAGGTAGATGCCATGGAGCATATGAGGAGAGATTACGGAGGTGTCATGTTCGTGGGAGATGGGATAAACGATGCTCCCGTTCTCGCAGGAGCTGATGTTGGAGCAGCAATGGGAAGCGGCGCAGACGCAGCCATCGAGGCGGCCGATGTTGTCTTTATGAATTCGTCTGTTGAAGCGATTCCGGATGCGATATCCATAGCCAGATCCACCAGCACAATAGCGTGGCAAAACGTGGCCATGGCACTTGGCATCAAGCTTATCGTAATGATTCTCGGCATCGCAGGCATGGCGAACATTTGGGCGGCGGTGTTTGCGGACACCGGAGTAGCAATGCTCTGCATACTCAACGCACTTAGAATATTAATAAGAAAGTTCTAAATTTCATTAAAAACTTAATATGAATACGAAGAAACTCGATTTTTCAGGTGATGAAGGATCGGGTTTCTTTTTTTGCAGGATCATCGCGAATTGATGGGGAATCGCAAAA
>JAFTHD010000040.1 GCA_017457585.1 Bacillota bacterium
CGGAATGCGATGTGCCCGTAATATCATTTGGAGAAGAACTGACGAGAGACCATGATCCCAAATTGCCGGAGCTTACCGAGAGTGAGGTGAGCAGGCACTATTCCGAAATCGCGCGCAAGTGCCACGGCGTAAACGATGGTTTCTATCCGCTGGGCTCCTGTACCATGAAGTACAACCCGTGGATAAACGAAGAGGTGGCTAAACTCGAGGGGTTCACAGGGGTGCACCCTCTGCAGTCTGAGGATACGGTACAGGGAGCACTGAAAGCCATCAAGCGGACGGAAGACTATCTGGCAGAGATATCGGGGATGGATGCAATCACGCTCCAGCCTGCTGCGGGAGCACACGGCGAGTTTACAGGACTCCTCCTCATCAAGGCCTATCATGAGGCAAAAGGCGATACTGCCAGAACGAAGATCCTCGTTCCGGACTCCGCCCACGGTACAAACCCTGCAAGCGCAGTAATGGCAGGTTTCAAGGTGGTGAGCATACCATCTGATGAAGACGGATACGTTGACCTGGAGGCGCTGAGAGAGGCGGCAGGAGAAGACGTGGCAGGCCTTATGCTGACAAACCCGAATACTTTGGGACTCTTTGACAGAAACATCAGCGAGATAACGAGGATCGTTCACGAGTGCGGCGGCCTCTGCTACTATGACGGCGCCAATCTGAACGCCATCATGGGCGTCGTTCGCCCGGGCGATATGGGCTTTGACGTGGTGCACCTGAATTTGCACAAGACTTTCAGTACCCCTCACGGAGGCGGCGGTCCCGGTGCAGGTCCTGTTGGATGCAAAGAATTCCTGGCCGGATACCTGCCGGGAGCAAGGATAGAAGAGACGGAGGTCGGCCTTAGAATCAGCAAGGCACCTGAGTCTATCGGCGAGATGAAGAACTTCTACGGCAACTTCCTGGTAGCCATCAAGGCTTTGGCATATATAGAGACGCTGGGCGCAGAGGGGCTTAAGGAAGCGAGTCAGAACGCAGTTCTTAACGCCAACTACATGATGGCAGGACTTAGAAGCCATTACACAATGGCCTGCAAAGACATCTGCATGCACGAGTTCGTCATGGACATCGGCGATATCAAGGAAGAGACCGGCGTAAGCGCTATGGATATCGCAAAGAGCCTCCTGGACTTCGGCATGCATCCGCCTACGATGTACTTCCCGCTCATCGTCCACGAAGCCCTCATGGTAGAGCCGACGGAGACAGAAACGAGAGAGACCCTGGATCAGGCGGTGGATATATTCATTCAGCTTGCGGAGAGAGCCAGGACAAATCCGGAATACATGCACAGCGCACCTCACGGAACCATCATCGGCAGACCGGATGAAGTACAGGCAGCAAGAAACCCTATACTTAGATACGAATTTCCTGAGGAGTAAAAAATGATCAAGAATATCCGGTACATTGAGAGCAACACCACGTACCCATACTGGAATCTGGCTTTGGAAGAATACCTGATGGAGACCTGCGGAGAAGAGGAATGCATACTCTATCTTTGGCAGAACGCCAGAACCATTGTGATTGGAAGAAACCAGAATCCGTGGCGTGAGTGCAAAGTAAGCCAGCTGGAGGAAGATGGAGGTCATCTCGTCAGAAGGCTGAGCGGAGGTGGTGCTGTCTACCACGACACGGGCAACCTGAACTTTACTTTTCTCGTGAGACGTGACAATTACGACCTGGACAAGCAGCTTCAAGTTATTTGTAATGCAGTGAATTCCCAAGGTATGGAGGCTGTGAGATCGGGGCGTAACGACATACTCACGGACGGTAAGAAGTTTTCGGGCAATGCTTTTTACAGACAGGGCGATAAGTGTTATCACCACGGAACTCTCATGGTTGACGTTGACACCCAGGTATTGACCCGGTATCTGACGGTGTCGGACGCCAAGCTGAAGTCCAAAGGTGTGGACTCTGTCAAGTCGCGCGTGACGAACCTGAAAGCTCTCAATCCGGATATTACGATCGAGTCTCTCAAGGAAGCTCTTATAAATGCGTTCGGTCAGGTTTACGGATGTGATGCCGTCAAGATGGATGCCGGCGATTGCGACCTTGCGGACATCGAAAGGCGCAAGGAACGGTTTTCATCCTGGGACTGGCTGTTCGGACGCAAAATCGATTTCAAACATGAACTTACCGGAAGAACCGAAGCCGGGGAGGTAACACTCCGGCTTCAGGTGGAATCCGGCATCATCACAGATCTCGTCGTGTACAGCGACGCGATGGACCACAATGCATCCGTAAGGATAGCAGAACAATTAAAGGGAACGAAGTACACCGCTGATGTGCTGGACAAAGCGCTTGCGGTACTCAGCGAATAGGATAGGACGCGTGCACAAAACCGGAGAATAGTCATGAGCGAAAGATATGATGTTGTTGTAATAGGCGCAGGCCCCGGCGGATACGTGGCGGCGATAAAGGCAGCCAAGCTGGGAAAGAGCGTAGCGATCATAGAAAAGACGAGAGCAGGCGGAACATGCCTGAACCGTGGGTGCATTCCGACGAAGGCCATGCTCCACGCGGCTGAAGTGTACAGGAGCGCCGTGGAGGGCGAGCAGTTCGGGGTCAGCGTATCCGGAGCATCCTTTGATTACGGCAAAATATGCGAGTACAGAGAGAGCACCATTGATCAGCTTGTGGGCGGCGTTGAGCAGCTCCTTGCGGGAAACGGTGTCAAGGTGTACGAAGGACTCGGCAGGCTGCTGCCGGGAAAGAAAGTTGAAATTATCACAGCCATGGGAACGGAGCTGATTGAAGCGGAAAATGTTATTATTGCCACCGGCTCCGTTCCTGTACTTCCCCCTATTCCGGGCGCAGATCTGGAAGGGGTGGTTACCAGCGACGGCCTCTTTGGGATGAAGGAGATGCCGGAAAGCCTCATCATAATAGGCGGTGGCGTCATAGGTACTGAATTTGCCCAGGCGCTTTCAGCCCTGGGGTGCAGGATCACCATCATCGAAGCCCTTGCAAGGCCGCTGGCAAACATGGATAAGGAGATATCCCAGAATCTGAGGATGATCCTGAAAAAACGCGGTGTTGATATACACGTGTCTTCTACGGTGGAGAGCATCGAGAAGACTGAAAAGGGACTTCTTTGCAGGTTCAGCGAGAAGGGAAAGGAACAGACGGCAGAAGCCGCTTTCGTTCTCTGCGCCGCCGGAAGAAGAGCCAATACGGAAGGCCTGATTGGAGAGGGTCTTGAACTTGAGATGGACAGGGGCAGAATCGTTGTAAACGATAGGCTTGAGACTTCCCTGCCGGGAGTCTACGCCATAGGTGATGTGATACCGGGGATACAGCTGGCCCACGTTGCTGAAGCGGAAGGCATGTTTGTGGCAGAGGAAATCGCAGGCGAGGATCCTGAGCTTCGGCTGGATATCGTGCCAAGCTGCGTATACACAAGCCCTGAAATCGGCTGCGCAGGCATGACGGATGCGGAAGCGAAGGACGCTGGAATCAATGTGGTAACCGGCAAGTTCATCATGAGCGCCAACGGCAAGTCCCTGATCGCAGGCGAAGAGAGAGGATTCATAAAAGTTGTGGCAGAAGCAGGCTCAGAAAGGATTCTGGGCGCACAGATGATGTGCGGCAGAGCAACCGACATGATAGGCGAATTCGTGACGGCGATTGCGAATGATCTCACCGTTTCCAATATGCTCCGCGGTATGCGCGCCCACCCTACATATAATGAAGGAATCGGCGAAGCTTTGGAAGATATAGTGGGCGGAGCCATTCACGCTATGCCGAAGCGAAAAAAATAGCATTTTGCAGCTTCGTTAATTGCAAAAAAGCCTTGAACTGACAGCCTGCCTGTGTTATTCTCTTAATGCTGTGAAATCGAAGCAGTAATATGACCCAGGCGCGACCTTGGGCAAGAAAGAGGTGAAAAGCATGAAGGAAGGAATCCATCCTAACTATCAGGAATGTAAAGTAACTTGCGCATGCGGTAACACATTTACGACAAAGTCAACTGAAGCAGAAATCAGAACTGACATTTGCTCAGCGTGCCATCCGTTCTTTACAGGCCAGCAGAAGTTCACTCAGCGTGGTGGACGTGTTGAGAAGTTTAAGAACAAGTACGGTCTTAAATAGTTGTAATAAACTGCCGCTCTTCTGTAGTATGAAGGGCGGTTTCTTGTAACTTGAGATAAATTTGACTTGAGATAAATTAAAAACAACTTACGATATTAAACTGCGGGAATTGGAGAGATGAGAGAGTTTTCCCAAGGTATGCAGCAGATGATTCTGCTGCACTTTTTGTGGGAGGCTCAACGAATGTTTGACAGCCAAAGAAATGCTATCATTCTCATGTCCATCGTCGTAGTGGTGTGGGGATCGGAACTCTGCGTAGGCAGAACGCTCATCAATACATTCAGCACGGTAAACGTGCTCATGTTCAAATATACGGCAGCACTCATCGGCGTGACGGTGATGAAAAAGGTTTTCGCAAGGGACGAGAAGACTGAGAAGAAGGACTTCATCATGTATTTTCTCGCCACCTTCTTTGGCGTCGTGCTTTACATGATCTGTGAGTACACGGCCATGAGGTACATGCCAATATCACTGGTAACGATTGTGCTGGGATTCGTGCCGGTGGTCTCCATCATCATAGACAGAATCCTGTACGGCAAAAGGATGACGGGCAAGATCATACTGGGAGTCGCAGGCTCCGTCATCGGCGTTGCTATAGTTATCGGAACGGATTTTCACCTGCTCTTCGAGGGCAGGCTGATTGGATACATTCTGGCCTTTCTGGCTGTAATCTCCTGGAACGCGTACAACTTCATGATGACGCCGCTCTCAGGGAAGTACTCAGACGTGACGGCAGGTTTCAATCAGATCCTTTGCGCATTTCTCATGATGCTGCCTATGCAGCTTACCCATCTGCCCGAAGTGTCTCTGCTGACGCCAGGCATGATTGTGGGAATCATCTATCTGGGACTTGTAAGCGCAATGATCGGCTACATCGTTGAACCGATTGCCCTGAGAAATCTGGGACCTACC
>JAFTHD010000041.1 GCA_017457585.1 Bacillota bacterium
CCCGTGTGCGCTTAAACCTTCGCCTCAACGACTGCCCAAGTGCCTGCGGCGGTTTTGGACTTGACCTTAATCATGCCCTTATTGTCACCAAACATCTTCTTGACGAAAGAAGAGTCCAGGGTAAATGCACAATACCCCGCGGGAACAGTGACGACGATGTCCTTGTTTCCTGCGTAGCCATTGCCAGCTTCAAAAACGATGTCGCCGGCAGTGGAAATATTGCAGAAGAACAGCGTATGCTCGTCCTTGTAATCGCACTTGATAAGATCACCGGCAGTAATAGTTGCCATCGTGATCGCGCTGGACGCCAGATTGGGTCTGGGAGTCTGTACTTTAGTGATCGTAGCCATGGTTTACCTCCTTCCTTACGCACTTCTCTTAACCATGAAGTCGATGATTTCCTTCGGTCTGACGACCTTGCCGTCATATACCGCGAATCCCTTGACCGCATCAGAGAAGTCCTTCTCGATTCTCAGCGGCTCCACGTGGATCAGAGGATTGACGAAAGCCATAGCATCGTCAGTTCTCATCAGGCAGTGGTAGTAACCGTTGGAGTCGAGATATACGTTGTTGGACTCCTTCAGGATGATGTTGGAGTAGCGGCCGACTTTGCCGTTCTTCAGCATCTCGGAGTTGTTGGTGTCCAGATCGATGTAGGCTTTCTTGATAATCATGGTCAGCCACGGCGGAATCGTGAACGTGATCTTTGTGTCGCGGCTCACGTCTCTTTCGAGCAGATAGGTGAGAATGGTATCCACCCAATCCATGACGTTAAGATAGCTGACGTATCCAGCATCGGTTCCGGCAGCCTGGCTCGCCGCAGGGGCGACCTTCGTAACGTTCATGCCGAACGCATTTGCGTTGGTCAGAAGGGACGCCGGCGTACACATTCTGGCCATGAAGGAATCCTGCTCTGTGGCAACCTTCGTCTTGGCTTTCTGCATATACTTGGACAGGACGCCCTTTCCGCCCTTGGCCTGAGCTTTGTCGATATCCTTGACCTTGAACGCAAACTGCGCCACCTGCATAACAGGCATGGTCTGGGATTCGTCTTCGATATCCTCGAAGCTCTCGATCTCGTGTGTGGTTCCATCTTCGTAGTTTGTGATGGACGGCTCGCCCAGCCCAAGGATCTTAACGGTGTCACCCGCTTCCTCGACTACGCCCTCGTATTCGAGATTACAGTCTTCCTTGTAGACCAGAACCTTGTCCAGCTCTTCCTGGAATTCTGCCGCCCATACAATGGGTTTAAACTTATTGAAAGACATAATATTTCTCCTTTACCATTTGCTCATAGAAGCAATAATTTTTTTGTGATGCTTCTTTTGCTCTTCGGGAGTCATATTGTCCACTTCTTCCTCGGTGAAGTAATCCTTTTCTGGCGGGGCAGCCTCGGTGATCTTGCCCGGAGCCTTCGCTGGAGCGGGCTTAGTGCTCTGCTCTTTTCGCTCGATGGCGTAGTATGCCTGTTCGGCCGTAAGCCCAGCGGTGATATATGCAACGAAGTCGTCCCCTAAGTCCTCTAAGGATTTGATTGTTGGGTCGATCTTCTGCAATATCGCAAGGTCCTGCGCCATAGCCTTTTCAGCTTCCACCTCGTCGATTCTTTCCTGCAGAGCCTTGATCTGAAGGTCCTTTTCCTTAGACTGGAGCTCGGCCTCGGCAGCTTCCTCTTCACGTTGGAGATTGGACAATACCTCATCCCTTGATATACCTGCTGCTTCGGCAATGGCATCAATCTCGTCGATGTCCATATTTGCCAGCGCGAGCTCCCTTGCCTCCTGCATTGCTTTGAGGGAGTCAAGCTCTGATTGCGCTTGTGCCGCCTGCCTTTCGGCTTCTTCTGCGCGACGACGCATTTTCGCCCATGCCGCGTCTGTGGCGGCCTTGCCGTCTTCCGGCTGTTCGGATTCCGGTTCGGCGACTTCCGGATCTTCTGCGCCTGCTTGTGGCTCTTCAGGTTCGGCGACCTCCTGACCTTCTACGCCTTCGTCCAGCACTTCTTCTGTGCCGATGTCTTCAAATGCCATAAGTAATTCCTTTCTCTTGATTTATTTATTAAAAAAGGGAGGCCCTATTGCTCTCCCTCTCCTAATTCTTCTTCCTGCGCCCATTGCTGTTGGGCGAATCCTTCGGGGTCATTGTTGATCTGATCCCGCATAGCTGTGGCCTGTTGCGCTGCCATCTGCCCCTGCACAATCCGTCTCTTTTCAAGAATCTTTTTGAGCTTATTCTTCGGAACGATACCGTGCTCTGTTGAAAGCTCCACATATTCCTCGAATGAGATATGCTGTTTCTCCAGAAGCGCGTCCAGCAGATTTTGTTCGGCCTCCTTCGTCCACGGGCTATCTTGCGATGTGTCTATCCGAATATCCGGTTTCATCTGATCCCAGTTTTCCTTTGTGATTGTCTGAAGCTCAGAGATTTCCATTCCGGTTACTGGGTCTGTTTTGCTGACCAGCACGTCCATTCCATACGGGTTATAGACCATCCAGAGTTCTATCGCCAGCTTTGCGTACTCCTCAACAAAGGTTTTCATCTTTGCCACCTGTTCATTCAGAGGCAATGCTGCCTGATCTCTGATGGCGATGATCGCTGAAGCAGCTACTCTCGTTGGGTTGATGTTACCCATGGCAGTTTCGCCGGAGCCTGACAGCTCCTGAGAATATTCCATGATGTCATCGGCGTAATTCTTCGGATCTCCGTTCGACTGTGCCGGGTTTAGGTAGGCAATCATCTGGCTAATGGATTGAACGCCTCCGGTCTGAACGGCAATCGGCTTCCCGACTTTCTCCAGCTCCTCCGGGTTCTGGATGGCGTTTTCATCGTAGGCCATTCTCGGATAAGCTGTGAGTTTGATAATCATGGACCGCCTTGCCAGCGTCTTATTTACCTCAAGCTGGTTCGGGATAAGCTGTTCCACTTCGGACAGGCCCCTCGCATCGTTGGGGAAGTCTTCCCAGGAATATTTAACGACCGGGTACAATGTCAGGCCCGTTCTCAGCGTTCCGTCCGGGTTTGTCGATGCAATAGGTCTGATCGGCTCAATGACAACCGCTCTGGTGCATTTGGCAACGTGAACGATCCCGTCAACCTTTGTGAAGTAGAAGAGTACCGTAACCTTGGAGTTGTTGGCCGATGTCTCTTCTTCAACCTCATCCCTGTTACCGACGGTGTAGTTTGTCTCCTTATCGGCAACAATAAGCTCAATTTCATTCTCTGAAACGCCGTTGGCACGCGCCATTTCCTTTACAGTCCCCACGAGAAGTCTCTGATGGATGATAAAGTAGGGCTGTTTCTGGATGTCCTGCTCTGACTCATCTCCGTACATTAAGGACGTATTGGGGAGCCGTTGCACGTCATCCATGTTCTCGGTGCCAAAGTAGAGGATTCCGTCTCCTGTAACGGCTGCATCCTTAATCGTGGACCATAAAACCATGTCCATATTGGCATGTTCCCAACAGGCAGAAAACTTCTGATCCAGCATATTGTAGACAGCCTGAAGCTCCTCGTTGCCCTCGGCATCCGAATAGTGGGCTACCATGTTGTTCTGAGACACAGTAGACACCTTGTGTTTGATCGTAGGCTTGATGAAATTCAAAAACGGTAAACTTTCACCGCCTGCCTGAATTCCCTCCCACTGCTTCCCGGAAAAGAAGTTCCAATTCTTGTTAGTTCTCTCAATTATTCTCTTTTTCGTGATGAAATCTATGCCTTATTCGTAGAGCCGCCAGTCTTTGCACGGCTGAACCTGGGCC
>JAFTHD010000005.1 GCA_017457585.1 Bacillota bacterium
AGACGACAACGGTCAAGTACAGCAAGGTAAAGAAAAAGGCACAGACCCTTGAAGCAACAAAGGTTCTCACGTTCACAAAGAAGGGACAGGGACAGATGAAGTACAGTCTTTCATCCGCGACGAAAGGGAGCAAGAGCTTCAAGAAGTACTTCAAGATAAACGCCAAAACAGGCAAGGTAACTGTGAAGAAGGGTCTGAAAAAGGGGACATACAAAGTAAAAGTGAAGGTAAAGGCGGCAGGCAATGGCAACTACAAAGCGTCTGCGGCAAAGGCCGTCACATTCAAGGTAAAGGTAAAGTAACACAAAGCGGTATACCGGAAAAAGTTAGACCGGAATATGAATACCCAATACGAAACTACGGATCCGCTACAGCATGGCTGCCCTGACTGCCTGCTGTTTCGGAAACTTACAGATTACGAATAAATCGCTGCTTCGGGGTATGATGTAACTGAGAAGGTCTGCCGGGCATAGACGAGGCCTGAGTTTGAGGTAGGGTTCTATGGAAATGTTTAGGAGAATTGATATCAGAATGATAGTGAAAATAGTGGGAGCAGTATTTCTGCTTGCACTGTTTTTCGCGTGTGCTGCCATATCATATGCGGATAAAACCGCAGAAGAATCAGACCGGTATTCAGACGTGACCGACGTAACCATTGAAGGCGGCGAGGCTGAGACTGCCGGAGAGACAGGCGTTTTAGACGAGGCTGAAGCTGCAGCGGTCGGTGAGACGGATGAAATCATCGATGAAGATGAGATCGGAGATGACGTCCGATACACCCTTTATGACAGCGGCACCATGATCATAAGCGGAAACGGCGAGATCGAGCCGCGTGAATTCATATCCTACAGCTACAGATACGCTTCAAATATAACGAGCCTCATCATTGAGGATGGCATAACGAAGATCGGCAAAGAGGCATTTAGCTCCTGCAGGAACATAAGAACCGTTGAGATCGCGGATAGCGTGGCGTCTATCGGAGAAGAAGCATTCAGAGGCTGCACCGGACTGGAGCTTCTGAAGCTGCCGGCAGGTCTTAAGTCGGTCGGGAAATCATGCTTTGCTTTGTGCGAAAGCCTCAGGGAAGTTGAAATCCCTGACAAGGTTATGACCTTAGGGGAGAGCACGTTTGACAGTTGCCCATCCCTTGAGAAGGTGAAACTGCCATCTGGCATTACCGAAATCGAGAGCAACATGTTCATCAGGTGTACGAAGCTTTCTGAAGTCGTCATACCGGGAAACGTGATAAGAATAGGGACAGATGCATTTAAGTACTGCTATAGCCTTGACAGCATTGATCTGCCCGATAGTGTAGAGTACATAGAAGGCGGTGCTTTCAAATACTGTGAAAGCCTCAAAGAGATTATAATCCCGGAAAAAGTCGAAGAGATTCCGGACGATGCATTTAGCGGATGTGAACAACTGGAAACGGTTTCGATTCCTTCAGGCGTGACAAGTATAGGCAAAGACGCTTTTAGCAGCACGAATATCAGAAGCATCGAGCTGCCGGACAGCCTGACCCGCATGGATTTATTTGCAGTTGATTATTGCGAGCGGCTTGAAGAAATACACATAGACAGTTACGATCATTGGCTCAATCTTTCTTTTGGCGAGGGAAGTCCTCTCCAGTGGACGAATGCGAAGCTGATAACGGATGACAACACAGACAAGATTGAGATCAGCAGTCAAATAACCACCATCCCATACGGGACATTCCGTGACAACACATCCCTTGAATCCATTGAACTGCCGAAGGCCATTAAGAAGATAGGCGGCAACGCCTTTTCAGGGTGTGAAAATCTCAAAGAAGTAAACGTAAGCAGCATAGACAGGTGGTGCAACATCAAGTTCGGCTCTGCAGCTTCCAATCCTCTTAATGCTTCGCCTGACGCGATACTGCGCATAGGCGGAGGTACGGGCAGCAAGGCGGTAATTAGTGAAGGAGCGGTGGAGATTCCTGACCGAACTTTCAGCGGATGGGAAGATATGAGTTCTGTTACGATTCCGTCAACCATCGAGAGAATAGGCGCAGGCGCTTTCCAGGGATGTACAGCCCTGAATACGGTAAATGTTTCGGATCTGACCAGCTGGCTCAATGTGGAGCTGGCAACAGAATCAAGTTCTCCTCTGTCAGGCGGAGGTGCAAAGCTGAAGGTCCAAAATGGTAACAGCTACGATTCCCTGCAGGATGTAACGATAGGAAAGAATGTGGGAAGCCTGCCGGCGTACGCCTTCAGCGGATCCGATTCCCTCAGGACGGTCGTCATTCCGGACAACGTTACCCGTATCGGAGTGGGCGCATTCGCATCTTGCACCGGTCTTGCAGCGGTGACCATTCCGGAGACGGTGACAGCTTTGGAGGAGAAGACCTTCAGCGGCTGCACATCACTCAAAAAGATTCTGATCCCGGAAACCGTGACGAGGATCGAATACAGCGCATTCAGCGACTGCAGTAAAAACCTTGTAATCTACGGGTATGAAGGCTCGGAGGCAGAGAGCTATGCCGATTCCAGAGGAATATCCTTTCTGCCGTACACTGAATACGATTCAATACAGACAGGCAATCTATGGGAAGATATCAGGTGGACCCTGTTTGATGGCATCTCCCTTACCATAGAGGGCGAGGGCAAGATTCCTGACTACGACAGCGGTCAATCACCGCTTCACGCAGTTGCAGGCAAGGTCACATCGGTGAAGCTGAAGGGCATTACCGGCATCGGAAGCAACACCTTCGAAGATTTCGGTAGGCTGAAATCAGTAAGCGTGAACCTCGATACAGAGATAAGCAGCATAGGTGCAGGTGCCTTCTCCGGCTGCGAAGATGTTGAGATCAGCTGTTACAGCAACTCCTACAGCAAGGTGAACAGTATAATATCCGGAAACGCCGGTTTTGACGGAATAAAGGTGAGACTGCTCTCCGGCAGCAGGATGGGCAATGTTACCTGGACTTACAACGAGAACACGAGAACGATAATTTTTACCAGCAACGGAAGCAGCGAATTCGGAGAAAGCTTCTCGTCCTCACCGTTTGACGGGCTGGATGCGAGAACCATTGAATTCAGCGATGCCTTCGCATGCGAAAACATACCGGATAATCTTTTCAAAGGCTGCAGCAGCATATCCAGAGTGCAGCTCCCGGAAAAGGTGAAAAAGATAGGCAAAGAGGCCTTCAAGGACTGCATCAATCTGCAGTCGGTCATCTGGTCGGAAGATATCAGTACCCTCGGTGAGGGCGCATTCGAGGGATGCAAAAATCTCAGCGACATCCATATCATCGGGAATGCCACATTCAATGAGGCGGAGCTTGAGATAAGCGAGGCGTCAGCAGAGATACCGGAAGGTGTGACAGATATTCCTGACAGGTGTTTTGAAAGCTGCACCAGCTTGAAGCAGGTGGACTGGTATGAGGATCCTGAAGAAGGAGCAGTCACCGGCACCATAGGTGCGGAGGCTTTTGATGGCTGCATCGAACTCGATGATATATCGATTCCGAACTATGTGGAGAAAATCGGTGACAAAGCATTTTATGACTGCGTGAACCTTTCGGGGCAGGACTTCGGAGAAAATCTGAAATCATTAGGAACGCAGGCCTTTTATGGATGTGAGCTTATCAGAACCTTCGGTTTCGAAGAGAATCTCAGCTCCATAGGGGAGATGGCGATAGGCTACTACACGGGCAAAGATGGCGATTCCGTTGCCAGCAGAGCGCTTACCGTGGAAGCACCCGAAAGTGCAGAAACCATAAAGAGTTACTGCAAAAATAACGGATTCGAATTCAGGACGACGGAAGGGCTGGGCGGCAGTCAGGCAGACGGGAAAGTATACGTCAATATGGCAGGCAGCGTCACAGTCAAGAAAAACCATTCCTCAGCAGTCAAGTTCAAGACCAACGGCAAGGTGAAGAAGGTAACCAGGTCAGGAGGGGAAGGCAAGGTATCTGTGACCAGGTCGGGAAGCAAGGTGAAATTCAGAGGTCTGAGTACAGGCGTTGCCAAGGTCAATCTCACCTTCAGGATGACCGGCTCCAAGAGTCTGAACAAGACGGTATACGTTACCGTCAAGAAGGGATCCGCATCCATAAGCGACGGTGAAGAGCAGGTGCTCCAGGCGGACAAGAAGTCCCTGACTTTCGCAGGAGAGAGTGAGAAGGCACAGAAGATCAAAGTCTCAGGCGTCATGACCAGGTTAGCCTGCACCCAGTCAAAGGAAGGCATCGTTAAAGTAAGCGTCGGCAATGACGATACCGTTACCGTTACTCCTGCAAAGGCCGGTCAGGTGGACATAAGATTATTTGCAGAGGGAGACGAGGTATTCAAGGATTCCAACGTTGTGAGCATAAGCGTGACCGTTCAGACGAAGCAGACAGAGACGAAGCAGACAGCGGCGAAGAAAGTCATGCCGAAGACAGTAACCGCCAAGGTTAAGAAACTGTCAAAGACGAAGGCGAAGGTATCGTGGAAAAAGGTGACCGGCGCTACAGGCTACCAGGTGCAGGTTTCAGTCAAGAAGAACTTCAAGGGGAAAAAGACATACAACATCAAGAAGGGAACCCTCAAAAAGAACGTTACGATCAAAAAGGGCAAGAAAAATTATATTAGGGTTAGATACAAGTACAACGGCAAGTACTACAAGTGGAGCAAGACCTTTGTAGTTAAGAAGTAGACAAGGGGGAACTATGGATTTTGTTATGCCGGATAAGTGGCAGGACTGGACTGCCGTGGAGTTCGTCGGAGAAGGATCCTACGGCGAAGTTTACAAGGCAACAAATGAATCAGGGGACGTGTGCGCCATCAAGGTCATCGAAATTCCGAAGACAAAGGAAGAAGCGGACTCCATAAGGCGCGAGTACGGTAATGAAGAGACGGTCAAGTCTTTTTATACGAATCTGGCGGAGGACTACGAGAAGGAGATTCAGCTCCTCAACTCCCTCAAGGATGCGGCAAACATCGTCAGGATATACGATTATTTCAGAGAGCCTAACGGCGTCGGCTGGAAGATGTATATCAGAATGGAGTACCTGCAAAGTTTCACAGAGTACTGCGATGTGAACGAGATAGACGAATCGAGGGCGATCGAATTTGCATCGGATATATGCAATGCGCTCATTCAATGTGAAAAGCTTGGCATTGTTCACAGGGATCTGAAGCCGGACAACATCCTGGTGGATGCAGGCGGCACACTCAAGCTGTGCGACTTCGGCCTTGCCCGCACCATGGATGCTTCCAAAGGAAGCTACAGCATCAAAGGAACCTTCAGCTACATGGCGCCGGAGATATATCTTGGCAGGAAGTACAGCAGTCAGGTGGACATCTATTCTCTGGGCATCATCCTCTACAGGCTGATGAACAGGGGCAGGGAACCATTCATACCGGTCGACAAGAAGCTGATCTACTACAAGGACAAAGAGACGGCGCTGAGCAAGAGGATGGATGGCGAGAAGATGCCGGAGCCTGCCGATGCGACACCGGGTTTTGCTGCGATCATTCTGAAAGCATGCGCGTACAGCACAGAAGACAGATACAAGAGCGCAGCGGACATGAAAAAAGATCTGCGCATGCTGCAGGGCGGAGGCTACAGGAAGAGCCTGATGACAAACAGTCAGAGGCGCAGACTCATGATCATCGTTGCTGCAGCCATTCTCGCAGCCGGAGCGGTATTCGGATATGCCAGGACGCAGGTGTTCACGGGAATCCACGCTTCGCTGTCTTCAGACGGCGTGCTTAAGGTGTATGGCGATGAAGCGGTGACGAAGAGCGTCGTGTCGAACTATCAGGAAACGGCGAAGGCCATAGTTATAAAGGATGGCGTGATCGGAATCGGCGAAAGCGCCTTCGAAGGATTTGAGAATGTGGAATCCGTAGAGATACCAGGCTCCGTAGAGTCTATAGGAAGCGGTGCTTTCGCAGCGTGCACATCCATCAAAAGGATGGACTTATCCTCCCTTCACATGAATGAAATAGAGGATGGGGCATTCGCCCTTTGCACGTCTCTTGAGGAGTTTAGTTTTCCTGAAGGAGTGACGAAAGTAACTGCTGGACTTTTGCAGAGCTGCAGCAGCCTGCGAAGGGTGGACTTTGGGGACAATGATATTACCCTCGTTGATGAGACGGCCTTTCAGTACCGCGATGGACTGGAGAGCATTGTCCTCCCGGGCGCGGTGGAATCCGTCGGAGACAGCGCTTTTGAAGGATGTACCGGGCTTCAGTCTGCGACCCTCGGTGGCAATACGACAGCCATAGGGGATAACGCATTTAATTCGTGTGAGCAGCTGGAAGAGGTAAGCGGTCTCGAAAACGTTAAATCCTTCGGTGGCGATGTATTCACAGGCAGCAAGTATGAGAAGACGATGGCTGATAGGGACGGATTCCTGATTATAAACGGAGTGCTTCTCCGTTATCTCGGAGGCAAAAGTGAAGTCAGGATTCCTGATGAGGTGAAAGTGATCGGGGACAGCGCCTTTGCCATGAGCAATGTGGAGAAGGTGGTTATCGGAACGGGCGTTACGAAGATAGATGATCTGGCCTTCTACAATTGCAGTATGCTGAAAGAAGTCGTGCTGGAAGAGGGCAGCAGGTTAGAGGAAATCGGCGAGAGTGCTTTTGAGGAGACGCCTCTTCTGAACTCCGCAGATGTACTGAAAATAGGAGATTTTGAAATCAAAGGAGAACAGTGATATGGGGCTTCACTCTGTGCTGAGCAACATAAAAAGCGAATTTGCAGTCTTGCTGCTTGCATTCCTCGCATTCTTTGCAGTGCCTGTCATCTCCCACGCCCAGGAAGAGGCGGACTACACTCAGGCGGCGTCCATTGAGAACACAGGGGAACTTGTGCAGGAACTCCAGGTGAACGAGGACGGGATCTTTGAAGGGGATTCATCCTTTGTGACAAGAAAACTGATCGTGATGGCGTCTGAAGTGGACGATGATTTCGGCGCCACAGGCGAATGGGTCATAGATGATGGGGAAATCGTCCTTGAATACGCTTCGGAGTCAGCAACCCGCCAGGCATACGATAAGCTCAAGAAAAGCTATCGCGTCTATCCCGAC
>JAFTHD010000042.1 GCA_017457585.1 Bacillota bacterium
CGCTTCTTCGATAGCTCATGTTGGGCAAGCTCCGCAGCAAGCTCCACAGTCGATGCATGAACCCTCATCGATTACGAAACCAGCATCTCCTTCGCTGATTGATCCAACCGGACACTCATCGATACAAGCTCCACAGCTGATGCAAGCTGATGTGATCTTATAAGCCATTGATGTACCTCCTTTGTAGATTATTAAACGACAAGGCGATTATATCAAAAGAATAAAGGGATTTCAAGATGAAAATTTACGCACTTATTGGAAAGAGCGGCACAGGCAAAAGCTTTCAGGCTGTCAACCTGTGCAAGCGTTTAAAAATAGAGAGTATCATAGACGACGGACTGTTCATTGCAGGCAACAGAGTGGTTGCAGGAATCTCCGCCAAAAGGCAGCCCACCAAGGTTGGAGCCGTTAAGACTGCCCTGTTTCACAAGGATGAGCACATGGAAGAAGTCAGGGCGGCCATCGCCAAAACAAGACCGGATTCACTGCTCATCATAGGCACCTCTGACGGCATGGTGGAGACGATTGCAGCGCGCCTGGGAATTGAGGAGATAGACGAGAGAATATATATAGAGGATATCACCACGGAAGAGGAGCGAGCCGTAGCGGACGTGCAGAGGCACAAGCTGGGAAAGCACGTCATACCTGCGCCTACTTTCCAGCTAAAGCACCAGTTCTCTGGATACTTCATGCCACCTGTGAAGATCCTCCTAAAGGAGTGGGGTTCCTTAAGAGAAGCGTCGGAGAAGTCAGTGGTGCGCCCCACGTACAGTTATATGGGGGATTACAGGATATCCGACAAGGTCTTTGCAGACATCGTTGAGTGCCTGCGAATAGAGACGAAGGACGTGATGGAGATCATAAGATCCAGCTTCGCCCAGGTGCAGGAAGGCCTCGAGGTGGAACTGGCGGTGAACATGAGATACGGGGTGAATCTGGAGGAAGCCGGCATAAACTTTCAGCAGAGAATCGTGGACATCATAGAGGACATGACATCCTTTAACGTGATCAACATCGATATGGAGATAAGCGATATATTATGACGAACAGAAGCGAAATCGCTGCGGAGCAGTTTGAGGGCGGAGTTCTCGTAAAAAATGTAAAGGATTTTAACGCTGACCACATTTTCGATTGTGGTCAGTGTTTCAGGTGGGAAAGAAACGAAGACGGAAGCTACGATGGCATGGCAGGCGGCAGAGCCGTAACGATAGGGTACGATGGGGAGACGGAGACCCTAAGAATAGACGGGGCCGATGAAGCGGACTTCAGGGACTTTTGGTTTCACTATCTGGATCTTGGCAGGAACTATGGTGCTATTAAGGCTGAACTTGTCAGCAAAGATGAAGTGATCGCAAGAGCCATCGAACGTGGATACGGCATAAGGGTATTAAATCAGGACAAGTGGGAGACCTTACTCTCGTTTATCATATCCCAGAACAACAATATCCCGAGAATCAAAGGTTGCATCGAGTCACTTTCCAGGACCCTCGGCAGATACGAGTGTACCTATAAGGGCAGAGACTGGTATTCGCTGCCTGCGCCCGAGGTGCTTGCAGGAGCCACGGAAGAGGACCTGGCACCCTGCAGGCTGGGATACAGAGGTTCATACCTGCTGAAGGCAGGGAAAAGGGTGGCAGAGGAAGGCATGGAGAGCCTTGAACGGCTGGGGGATAAGAGCCTCACTTTAGAACAGGTTATGGAAGCGCTCAGAAGCTACGCCGGCGTCGGGCCAAAGGTTGCAAGCTGTATCGCCCTGTTCGGAATGGGCAGGATTGACAGCTTCCCTGTGGACGTGTGGATGAAGCGCGTCATGAACAGACTTTACGGCTTTGAAGAGAAGGATGTACAGGGCATGCTACAGTTTGCAGCCGATCAATTCGGAGCCTACGGAGGCCTGGCACAGCAGTATCTTTTTTACTACATCACCCACTTTGCGGAAGAAACGAAATAATTGTGTGTTTACGATGAAGAAATCAATTATCATGTTGACAAAAGAGAACTGAGGATGTAAATTATATTTAGCACTCAAGATAAATGAGTGCTAACAACTAAAAAAGAACGGGTTCGCCCGAAAATATTAAAGGAGATGAAACAATGAGTATCGGAATTAAGCCAATCGGCGCAAGAGTAGTTATTAAGCAGGTAGAGGCTATCAAGGAAACACAGAGCGGTATCCTCCTTGCAGGCGCTGCTGAAGAG
>JAFTHD010000043.1 GCA_017457585.1 Bacillota bacterium
GCACATCGACAAAGTGATAGACATTAACCAGACGCCCATCGGCAGGACGCCAAGGTCAAACCCGGCAACCTATAGCGGCGTGTTTACCAACATCAGAGACCTTTTCGACCATGTGCCGGAGGCGAAGCTGAGAGGTTACGGCAAGGGCAGATTCAGCTTTAACGTCAAGGGTGGAAGGTGCGAAGCCTGTTCCGGTGACGGCATCGTAAAGATCGAAATGCACTTCCTGCCGGACGTCTATGTGCCGTGTCAGGTTTGCCACGGCCACAGGTACAACAGGGAGACGCTGGAGGTAAAGTACAAGGGCAAGAGCATATTCGACGTGCTGGACATGACGGTTGACGACAGGTGCGAGTTCTTCAAGAACATCCCGTCCATCTCAAGGCAACTGGAAACGTTGAGAGAGGTGGGTCTGGGATATATCAAACTGGGACAGCCGAGCACGGAGCTTTCGGGAGGAGAGGCGCAGCGAATCAAGCTGGCATCGGAGCTTTCCAAGCGGAGCACGGGCAAGACCCTTTACATCCTGGATGAGCCGACGACGGGACTCCACTTTGCAGATGTGGATAAGCTGCTGAAGGTGCTGGATAAGCTGGTGGACGCAGGAAACACCGTAGTCATCATAGAACACAACCTGGACGTCATCAAGAGGGCGGACCACATCATTGATTTAGGGCCTGATGGAGGTTTCAGAGGCGGAAGGATCGTTGCAGAGGGAACGCCTGAAGAGGTGGCGGAATGTGAAGAATCCTACACGGGAGAGTTCCTCAGGAAGATTTTAGGATAGATTAAGATCGGTTAAACTCATCTCACGGGCTGTTTACAGCCGAGGCGATTTAATGGTATAATCTCACAAATAATGCTCGAAAGAGACGGAGGTAAAGGTTCATGTCTTACAAGAGAAATCTGACGATGCTCACTGATTTTTATGAGATAACCATGGCGAACGGTTATTTCAATTCAGGGATGGCAGACGATATTGCTTATTTCGATATGTTTTTCAGGAGAATCCCTGATGGCGGCGGATACGCTATCATGGCAGGTCTTGAACAGGTGATAGAGTATTTGAAGGATCTGAAGTTTACAGAGGAGGATGTTGAATATCTCAGAAGCAAGAAGATGTTCAGCGAGGAATTCCTCCAATATCTGCTGGACTTCAAGTTCACCTGCGATGTTTGGGCAATTCCTGAGGGAACGCCTATTTTCCCGGGAGAGCCGATCATCACTGTCAGGGGACCTGTCATGCAGGCACAGTTCATAGAGACGATGATTCTTCTCATCGTAAACCATCAGAGTCTCATCGCCACCAAGGCAAGCAGAATCGTGCGATCTGCAGGCGACAGGCCTGTTATGGAGTTCGGTACGAGAAGAGCCCACGGAAATGCGGCTGCAATCTACGGTGCCAGAGCTGCATACATCGGAGGCTGTGCAGGAACGGCCTGTACGATTTCTGATCAGGACATGGGAATCCCGGCGCTGGGTACCATGGCCCATAGCTGGGTGCAGACCTTCGAAAACGAGTACGAGGCTTTCAAAGCATACGCAAAAATCTATCCGGGCAACTGCACGCTCCTGGTAGATACCTACAACGTGCTCAAGTCAGGTATCCCTGCAGCAATCAAGGTCTTCGATGAGATGAAGCCTGAGAAGAAGGGCATCAGAATCGACAGCGGCGATATCGCATATCTGACGAAGAAGGCGAGAAAGATGCTGGACGAAGCCGGTCATCCTGACTGCTCAATCGTCGTTTCCAACTCGCTGGATGAGTACCTGATTCAGGACATCCTCCTGGAGGGTGCATGCATCGACTCCTTTGGCGTAGGCGAGAGACTGATCACGGCCAAGTCGGAGCCGGTATTTGGCGGCGTTTATAAGCTTTCAGCCCTGGAAAAGGACGGCGTTCTCATCCCGAAGATCAAGGTCAGCGAAAACGTTGAAAAGATTACAAACCCTGGATTCAAGTCGGTATTCAGACTCTTTGACAAGGATACGGACATGGCTCTGGCAGATGTAATCACCCTGGATGGTGAGGCCATTCCTGAGGATGGCGACTACGAGATTTTCGACCCGGCAGCACCTTGGAAGAAGAAGACGGTCAGCAACTTCAGAGCAGTCAACCTGAGAAAGCAAATTTTTGACGGCGGCAAGTGCGTATATGAGAGCCCGTCAATCGATGAGATCAAGGCTTACTGCAAGAGGAACTGAACGCAATGTGGGAGGAAATGAAGAGACTTGAGAACCCGCAGAACTACTACGTTGACCTTTCCTATGAACTCTGGCAGCTCAAGCAGGATATGCTGAACAACAACTAGACTGTCTGTATTTGAGCTGATTCGGAATTTCAGTAAACAATATAGGGATGCGGATGAATTCAGATCAATAAGAATATTGGGCCCATGCAACATTTCGTTTGACATGGGCTCTTTTTGAGAGTATGCTTGTTTATGGCATTAACGCTTTAATGCGTTAAAACGAATGAAAAGGTAGAAATACGGAGGAAAAGAGTATGAAAAAGAAGTTAATCGCATTAGCATCGGTATTGGTAATGATGATTTCCTGTCTGGCACTGGCAGGCTGCGGCTCATCTTCCAGCGATAACGCAGGAAATGACGCGGATCTGGCTTACGTTCAGGACAAGGGAACGATGGTAGTAGGAATTACAGATTTTGCACCTATGGACTACAAGGATGCAGACGGCACATGGATCGGATTCGACGCTGACCTGGCAAGAGCATACGCAGAGTCCATCGGCGTAGAGGTTGAGTTCATCGAGATCAACTGGGATTCAAAGGAGATGGAGCTTGAGAACAAGAACATCGACTGCGTATGGAACGGCATGACTTTGACAGATGGCGTGAAGGAAGCCATGGAGACTTCAAACCCTTACTGCAACAACGAACAGGTTGTAGTCGTTAGCAAGGACAAGGCTGACAGCATTAAGAGCGTGGAAGACTGTGCAGAACTGACCTTCGCAGTTGAGGGAGGATCGGCAGGAGAAGAACAGGCTCAGGCGAACGGATTCGATTACACAGGCGTTGAGACGCAGGCAGACGCCGTAATGGAAGTCGCTGCAGGAACAGCAGACGCTTGCATCATCGACTCCCTCATGGCTGGCGCAATGGTTGGCGAAGGTACTTCATACGAGAACCTGGAAGCAACCATCGGACTGAACGAAGAACTCTACGGCGTAGGCTTCAGAAAGGGTTCCGACATGGCAGCATCCCTCAATGAGTTCCTCAGCGCAGCTTATGCAGACGGAACCATTGCTGAGATCGCAGAGAAATACGGCACCCAGAAGAATATCATCGAGCAGTAAGATTACGCTTTGCACTGGCTAATTCAGGAGAATAAACTTATGTTTCAAGAGGTAATGCTCGAGATAACGAGTGGCTCTGTCAAGACCCTGGAGATATTCTTTCTCACACTCCTTGGCGCGCTGCCCCTCGGACTTTTAATCTCGTTCGGCTCCATGAGCAGATTCTTACCCCTTAAGGCAGTAGTAAAGACCATAGTCTGGATCATAAGGGGTACGCCTCTTATGCTCCAGCTTATTATTATCTACTACGGCCCGGGACTGATACTGGGAACGAACGTGTGGGGCATGGGATCTGCCGGCAGATTCATAGCCGTCATCGTTGCATTCATAATAAACTACTCCTGCTACTTCTCAGAAGTGTACAGAGGAGGAATAGAGAGCATACCGCAGGGTCAGTACGAGGCCGGTGCGGTGCTTGGCATGACCAAGAGTCAGGTGTTCTTTAAGATCATCCTTCTTCAGGTGGTGAAGAGAATACTGCCGCCTATGAGCAATGAGTTCATCAATCTGGTGAAGGATACGTCTCTTGCGAGAATTATCGCTGTCTACGAGATCATATGGGCAGGACAGCTTTTCATCAAGTCGGACGGCATCATATGGCCTCTTTTCATGACGGGCGCATACTATCTGCTGTTCAGCGGTATCCTGACGATTCTATTCGCTAAAATCGAGAAGAAGCTCAGCTATTTCAAGTAAGGAGGAAGACATGTCAGTATTGGAAGTAAAGGGACTACATAAATCCTTCGGAAAGGTTGAAGTCTTAAAGGGCGTGGATCTGTCCCTGGAAAAGGGGGAGGTTCTGGCAATCATCGGTTCTTCCGGCGGTGGCAAGACCACCCTGTTACGGTGCATCAACTTTCTCGAAATAGCAGAGAAGGGGACGATCAAGGTAAACGATGAAGTCGTATTTGACGGTGGTAAGCCCATTACGGAGGAGGAAATCAGGAGAAACAGACTCCACTTCGGCATGGTATTCCAGCAGTTCAATCTGTTCCCGCAGTACACGGTGAGGGAGAACATTACCCTTGCGCCGAAGATGCTCAAGAAGTATCCGGAAGCAGAAATTGAGGAGAAGGCGACGGAACTCATCGCGAAGGTGGGACTTCAGGCAAAGGAGAAGAATTATCCGTGGGAGCTGTCGGGCGGACAGCAGCAGAGAGTCGCCATTGCAAGGGCTCTTGCAATGGATCCGGATATACTCTGCTTTGACGAGCCCACGTCAGCCCTGGACCCGGAACTTACGGGAGAGGTGCTGCGCGTCATCAAAGGGC
>JAFTHD010000044.1 GCA_017457585.1 Bacillota bacterium
AAAGCCCTGCGGCATGCGCGAGTATTTTCTGAGTCATTGTCATTCCCATAGAAACGGATCCTCCAATATGATTGCAATTACTGATTCGATCTATTTTACTAGGATTCATTCTTTTTCGCAACCTGTGAAGATTACAGTGCCAAAAGCCCGACCTCCACGCAAGCTTGCTTGCAGTGGAGGGAACGGGTTTTGGCACGCCCCTGCATGAGTGCGTAGTGGTGCGTAAGCACCATGAGAGCACGAATGCAGGCAGGGCGCTGAGCGTCCAGTGGACGCTCGCTTAGCGCCGACCGAAGCGGAGCGGAGATGTGGGAGCGCGAAGCGCGAAACAATCCGTAATCGACGTTTGGCGGCTCAATCATGTGAAGATTACAGTGCCAGATGAAAGAAGCCTGCGGCACATGCCGCAGGCAATTGACTGTATAAGATTCAGATATCTGTCAGTTTCCCGGAAACTTGTATCAGTTATTGATGAGCTTGTCCTCATCGCTCCAGGAATACAGCTTGCGGATATCCTCTCCGACCAGTTCCGCCGGATGAGCCGCATGCTTCTTGCGCAGAGCCTTGAAATGAACCTGCGCGCCTGCGTCGCTCATATCCACCAGGAAGTCCTTGGCAAATGTGCCGTCCTGAATGTCGCTCAGGATCTTCTTCATGGCCTTCTTGGTCTCATCGGTGATGATCTTCGGTCCGGTGATGTATCCGCCGTACTCAGCAGTGTTGGATACAGAATACCACATTCCGCCGAATCCGGACTGATAGATAAGGTCTACGATCAGCTTCATCTCGTGGATGCACTCGAAGTAAGCGTTTCTCGGATCATAACCCGCCTCAACGAGAGTCTCGAAGCCTGCCTGCATAAGAGCGGTAACACCGCCGCACAGAACTGCCTGCTCACCGAACAGATCCGTCTCGGTCTCGGTCTTATAGGTAGTCTCAAGAAGTCCGGCGCGTGCTCCGCCGATGGCAAGACCGTATGCCAGCGCTAGATCCTGTGCCTTGCCGGTGTAATCCTGCTGCACAGCGATCAGGCACGGAGTACCCTTTCCTGCAACATATTCGGAACGGACCGTATGGCCGGGTGCCTTCGGAGCGATCATGGTAACGTCAACATACTTCGGCGGAACGATGCAGCCGTAATGGATGTTGAAGCCATGAGCGAACATGAGCATATTGCCTTCTTCCAGGTTCGGCTCGATATCTTCGCGGTACAGCTTAGCCTGCTTCTCATCATTGATCAGGATCATGATGATATCCGCCTTCTTCGTAGCCTCAGCTGCTGTATAAACTTCAAAGCCCTGTTCTTCTGCCCTCTTCCAGCTTCTGGAACCCTCATACAGACCGATGATAACCTTGCATCCTGAATCCCTGAGGTTCAGAGCGTGAGCATGTCCCTGGCTTCCGTAGCCGATGATCGCGATCGTCTTGCCCTCAAGAAGGGAAAGATTGCAGTCTTCCTGGTAAAAGATTTTTGCTGCCATACGTATTTACCTCTCTTAAATAAACCAACATGTGTATCTTTGTATTTAAAAGCAGCCGAAAGAGCTGCCGAAATACCGCTCCTTACAGGTAGAGCACTCCGTCAGAGCCTCTCTCCAGACTGGTGATGCCCGTCCTGGCAAGTTCCAGGATCTCATATCCCCCGAGCAGGCGAATGAAGGCGTCCACCTTGTCCTGCTTGCCGGTAAGCTCGATGATCAGAGAATCCGTCCCCACGTCCACGATCTTGCCGCGGAAAACATCTGCCATCGAGATGACGCCCTGCCTCTGATTTTCCTCCACGCGCACCTTGACCAGGACCAGTTCACGGCTGACACTGGTCGCGTCCTCGAGCACTTTGATGTCGATCACATCCACCAGCTTGCGAAGCTGTTTGACGATCTGCTCTATAATGTCATCATCGCCCTCCGTTACGATCGTGATCCTGGTAAATCTGGGATCAGTTGTAACGCCGGCTGTGATGCTGGCAATATTGTAGCCGCGGCGGGTAAACAGGCCTGCTACACGGCTCAGAAGGCCGGGTGTATTGTCAACCAGAAGTGAAAGCGTCCGATTATTCACGTTCATCCTCCAAAAGCTGTTCTCTGTGTCCGTGGTTCTTATTATTTAAAGTAGTCAATGACCGCCTGCGCGACCTGCTTCGACATCTGCTCTTTGTGCTTCTTGTAAAACTTCATATCATCATTATCATCAATGTGGCAGGTCTCAAGAAGCGTATAATTCACGCCGACTTCCTGGTAGACCTTCGCATTGAGAAGGCCGCTGCGTCCGTCTATCCCTAAACTGCTGGTTTTCATCCCGCAGTTATTCAGATACTTTATGACTCAAACTTCCCACATCAATAACTGCTTTAAAACCTTGAAATTCAAAGTGGAATCAGCATATTAATTGATGCATTGACAACAAAATAGCACCATAATCTGGTATAATATTGAATAACGACAAACAAAAAATAAACAGAAGAGGTGCTATTCAATATGATAAACCCAAAAGTT
>JAFTHD010000045.1 GCA_017457585.1 Bacillota bacterium
AGCTGGTCATATTTATTTGCATAAAAGCCCTGCAGATACTTGCTCTCAAACTTGACCATCTCGCTGTAATCGAAAGGTTCTGCAGCCTCCATGAGCTTGTTCTGAATCTGGAGCGATGCATCAAAAGGAACGCCTTTGACAAAGTACTTGAGATTTGAATTAACCTCGTAGATATCTGATGCCATAACGGTGCCGAACTTTCCGGTTCCTGACAGATCGGAGTTGACGCTGCAGTCAACGAGCCAGAAAGGAACGTAGAGTGCAGTCAGATGCGTTGTGCGGCATTTCTTCTTGAAGCCGGCCGGAGTGTTTTTCCTGCTGGAGATCCAATTGTTCATTATGCTTTCGGCGCGGTCTTTGTCGATCTTGAACGGGATGATGTAATCCGGCTTGAATTCACGGCTCATCCTTCGTGTGATGAGGGCAGGCGAACCGCAGAAAGGGCACATCGTTGACATCGTGAGTTCATCGGCTACGAGCGTGCCGCCGCAGCTGTTGCAGACGATCTCGTGGCGTTTTTTATCGTCATCGGACATATCAACGTCGCCGACGTAGTCATGCTCTTTGGTTACGCCCAGAGAGCCGCGGGGCTCCATCGTATCAGGCGAATATACGTTGCCGCAGTTAGGGCACAAAAGGCCGCCGAGTTCAGGCTCGAAAAAGATGTTCGAACCGCACGTCGGGCACTTTGAAGAATCTGCGGAGAGCAGCGAAACATCGCCTTGTTCATCCGCTTTGTTCTTAAGCGGATCAGCGTCAATTTTGTTAAACGGTCTAGATTTCCATGTCATAAAAATATCCCTTACTACCCACAACTATATAATTATACCATCTTTCCGGCATTGATTATATGAGGCTTTATCCGTTATTATAATATTTTAGAAAATCAACCGGGGGAACAATTCGTGTCGTCGAGGTACAGTCTGTCTACCAGGATAATACTGATGGTAGAGTGCATACTGCTTATTTCAAGCACCTTGTTCTGTTCTGTTTCCATTTACATGTCAAGACTCGGCATACGAAAGGCCATTCAGCAGCGCATGCTCGATATCTCCAACTGCGCGGCGGGATCCGTTGACGGCGAGGTAATGAAGACCTTCTCCAAAGAGACAGTCGGAAGCGAAGCATATAACAAGGTCTACAGCACGCTCTCAGTCTTCAGGGACAATGTCGAGCTCGAATATGTTTACTGCATCAAGCAGACAGGTCCTCAGGAATTCATTTTCACGATGGACCTTGACCTGATAACGCCCGCAAGCTACGGTGACAGCGTTAAGTATACGGACGCGCTTGCAAAGGCGGCCAAAGGCGCTGCTTCAGTCGATGAGGTTCCTTATACTGACAGGTGGGGCAGGTTCTACAGCGCTTACAGCCCTGTTTTCGATTCTTCCGGAAATGTTGTCGGTATCGTTGTCGCCGACTTTTCGAGCGAGTGGTTCGACAGCCAGCTGGCCCAGCAGTCCAGGGCATCCGTTATCACCTACCTGATAATCCTCGTGATCACCCAGCTTCTCGCAGCTGTTCTGGCATTCTTTACCGTAAAGCCGTTCATCAAAGCGCAGAGCAAGCTCATGGAGGAGAAGGTCCGCGCAGAGAGCGAAAACAACGCCAAGAGCGACTTCCTTGCGAATATGTCGCATGAGATCAGAACGCCCATCAACGCAGTTCTCGGCATGAACGAGATGATCATCCGCGAGGACCACAAAGCGATGGGCATCACCGAGAGCGATCCGCTCGCTGTTCAGGAATCCCTCGAAAACATCAGCGTTTACGCCGGAGACATTCAGAAGGCAGGCCACAACCTCCTCGCCATCGTCAATGACATACTCGACTTTTCAAAGATCGAAGCGGGCCGCATGGACATCGTAAATGCGCCGTACCAGCTCAGCTCGCTCATCAACGACATCAATAACATGATCCTTTTCAAGGCGCAGGACAAAGGCCTTGATTTCAGCGTGGAAGTCGATCCCGAGATCCCCGACGAACTCGAGGGCGACGAGGTCCGCATCCGCCAGATCCTGACGAATCTTCTTAACAACGCGGTTAAGTACACGGACAAGGGTTCCGTTGCTCTTAAGGTCCGCAGCAAGAAGATTGAGGCCGGCAGGATCCACCTCATAATCGGCGTATGGGATACCGGAATTGGCATCAAAGAAGAAGACAAGGCGATGCTGTTTGAGAGGTTCGAGC
>JAFTHD010000046.1 GCA_017457585.1 Bacillota bacterium
CGGAGCTTTCTGAGAAGCTGAGCAAGATAGGGATGAGTAGTGATGAAGTGAAGGAAGCCCTTGACAGGTGGCTTTCCCAGTACGACAGGTAGGAGGATAATATGGCAAGAATAGACATCGATCATCTAACAAAGATATTCGGAAGCCGGATTGCGTTAAACGATGTGACGCTAACCCTTGAAAAAGGGCAGATCGTCGGGCTTCTGGGACCTAACGGAAGCGGCAAGACGACGCTCATCAAGACGCTCAACGGTCTGCTTACACCGTCCTTTGGGGAAGTGAGGATCAACGGACTGAAACCTGGCGTGGATACCAAGAAGATGGTGGCATACCTGCCCGACAGGGAGGCGCTTCCGCCTCACATGACAACTTTGCAGCTCATAAATATGTACGATGACTTCTTTGAGGACTTCGACAGGGACAGGGCTGAGGACATGGTAAAAGACCTGAACTTAGATATGGGGCAGCAGCTAAAGAAGATGTCCAAGGGGACCAAGGAAAAGCTTCAGCTCATACTCGTGATGGCGAGAAAAGCGGAGGTGTATCTCCTGGATGAGCCTATAGGCGGTGTTGACCCTGCAACACGGGATTACATCCTTAGGACGATTATTTCAAACTACAACGAGAACGGAATCGTGATTATTTCGACCCACCTTATCAGCGATGTTGAGCAGGTTCTCGACGACGTAATCTTCATCAAGGAAGGTCAGGTAGTCCTTCACAGTCCTGCAGAGGAAATACGCGAGAAGGAAGGGCAGAGTGTGGATCAACTGTTTAGGGAGGTGTTCAAATGCTAAGTAAATTACTGAAATACGAGTTGCCAGCAATAGGAAGAAGACTGATACCTCTTTACCTGGCGTGGATGGTTGCGTCGGCACTTCTCGGCTTCGCCCTCAATTCCGTGGCATCAAAGTCCGACTTTTTCTCGGTGATATCGCTTCTCATCTACGTTATGGTTACGACCGCAGTTGTAGTTGTAGCTATAATACTGGTGGTGCAGCGATATAACAACAGTATTCTGGGAGACGAGGCCTACTTCAATATGGCTCTTCCTGTGACGACGAATCAGCACATTGCAAACAAGACCATATCCGCCCTTATATGGGTCGTGATATCGACGGTCGCTGCATTCCTGTCGGCACTGATTATATGCATATTCGGAGGAGCAACTTCAGAAGCCTACAGAGGGTTCGTGAACGATATTCTTCCGCTGGTTACCGGGCAGAATGTGATCCTGTGCATTGAATTTCTGATCATGGCTATCGTAAGCATGGTGAAGACCGTACTCTCGGTATATGCGGCCATAACCGTTGGACATCAGGCAAGCAAGCACGTGTGGCTTGCGGCAATCGGAGCCTATATCGTATTCATGGTAATAGAGGGGACGATCAGTTGGTTGTGCAACTTAGCAGAATTAAACGTTTCATGGATATACGCCGCCAACGGATTCAAAGATTACCAGCTTTTGATCCTCGTTTCGACGGCAATCCTTGTGGCTCTTTCGGCAGGATACTTCCTGCTCTGCAAATACGTCATCGACAAGAGGCTCAATCTGGCATAGAGACAGGCATGAACAATACTTAATCGAGAAAGAAAATGCGATGCATTCTTACCGTGACATTCTGGTGAGTGCATCGCATTTTTATGTGCTTTTTATCTCTTTTTATATTTTCTGGCGTTCGTTTGCATGAAGTCCAGAGGATATGGGATCAGTAGTGCATGAGCACCGGCATGCCCACCTTCACCTGATCGTACATTTTTTTGATAAGATCCTTCGGCATGTTGATGCACCCATGGGAACCGTTTGTCTTCCAGATGTCGCCACCGAACTCCGTTCTCCAGTTGGAGTCGTGAAGACCGATGCCGTTAGGTGTTACGCCCATCCAGTACTTTGCAGGAACCTCATACTTGGTGCCGTCGGCGTTGGTGCCTCTCATGGTTACGTCTCGAAGCTTGTTCTTAATGTACCACGTTCCTTCAGGTGTGGATTTACCCTTGGACTTATCGCCGGTAACGACCTTGCAGTTGAACTTATCCTTGCCGTCGATGAAGAGGTGGACTTCCTGCTCGGTAAAATCAACATCTATGTACGTATTTCCGATACCGTCCTGATATTCGGTGTATCCTTCATTGCTGTATACGGGAGCACGTGTAACGCTTTCCTTGGATTCAAGATCCTTCTTCAGCTGCTCCGTTTCGCCATCCTTGTCGATTTCCCAGCCGTAGAGACCGCCCTTAACGGTGACCTCTTTGCCGACGAGTGTTTTGATCGTCCTCTTGATTCCCACGTTATCGTACTTTGATGCCATATCTTCCACGTACTTCTTGATGTTTTTCTCAACCAGCTTGCCGGAAGCATCGCTTTCGTAGAAGGTTGCCAGGTCTTCCGGAGAAATCGTGAAGGTGGAGTCTCCCATCTTATACGTGATCTCCTGAGTCAGACGCTCTTTGCAGAAAGTCTGGTACTCGAGAAGTGAAGGATCATCGGACAGAACCTTCGGCTCTTTGTAGTAATTGCTGGCGTCGTAAACAAGATTATTTTTGCCGGCAGATATCTGTTCCACTACAGCGTCAAAATACTTTGATTTATCCACATCCGTGCCGTAGACTTCCTTGACAATAGGAAAATCGGGATTGGACACGTCGACGTACGCATCGTGCCCCTTTATCACGTCATCTCCACCGTCCAGGAACTTGGCGGCCATCACCTTGTCCTTGAATTCATTGGTGCAGGACTTGACGGTTTTCTTAAGATCCACCGAGACCTTGGTGTTGAGGTAATGATTGAGAGCCGCCTTTACAAGGTTATCCTTCTTAATTGAAGCCAGCTGCTTGTCCAGGTTGTAGACGCACCCGAGGCTGGAGTATGTGGTCAGGTTGTTGCCATCTGCATCCTCAACTTTGAACTCCTGGTGGTTCCATTTGTTCGTCAGCGCTTTGGCGGCCTCCGCATAAGTCATGCCGGAACAGTCGACTCCGTTGATCTTGTAGTTCTTGCCGAATGTATCCGAACTGAAATCATCGGATTTTGTATAACTGTAACCGAGACCTGCAGCAGCACCTGCAAATACCAGTATTATTATCAATAATGACAAAAGAAACTTCTTCATATTATGTTCCTCCTATTTCACTACATATAGTATAAATTCTGCAAGAGGATTATTCAATAGCACAATATGAAATATTACACCTTTTGTGGACAGTGTGCAAAGTTAGTGATAAACTAAAATCCAAATGGAGAAACAGTTATGAGCGGATTTACCCATCTTCACGTACACACTGAATACAGCCTTTTGGACGGTGCTTCGAGGATTCAGGACATCGTATCCAGGGCGAAGGAACTTGGCATGGACTCCTTGGCCATCACTGACCACGGGGTCATGTTTGGCGTGATTGATTTTTACAGGGAATGCCTGAAGCAGGGAATCAAACCGATCATCGGATGTGAGGTCTACACGGCTGCCAGAACGAGATTCGATAAGGATGCCGAGAAGGACAAGAGGATGGGACACTTGATTCTTCTCGCTGAGAACAACGCAGGCTACAAGAACCTGATGAAGATCGTGTCGGAGGGTTACCGCAACGGATTTTACTATAAGCCGAGAATCGACAGGGAAGTGCTGTCACAGTACAGCGAGGGTATTATCGCCCTTTCCGCGTGCCTTGCAGGCAAGGTGCAGAACCACCTTTTGAACGGTGACTACAGCAGCGCCCTGGAAGAGGCCCGCGCAATGGAAGAGATATTCGGCAAGGGCAACTTCTTCCTGGAGCTGCAGGATCAGGGACTTGAAGAGGAAGCGCGGATTCTGCCTGACATGAAAAGGCTCCACGAAGAGACCGGTATCCCTTTTGTCGCTACAAATGACGTTCACTACGTAAGACAGGAAGACGCCTTTACCCAGGACGTGCTCATGTGCATACAGACGGGATCAACGGTAGATGAGACTAACAGGATGAGGTTTACGGGGGATCAGTATTACCTCAAGTCAGAGGACGAAATGAGAAAGATTTTCGCAGGAATCCCCGAGGCCTGCGACAACACGCAGAAGATCGCAGAAAGGTGCAACGTAACATTCACCTTCGGAGAACTTCACCTGCCGGACTTTAAGGCGCCGGAGGGTCTGACGAACAGGGAATATCTGAGGCAGCTCTGCGCAGACGGGCTGAAGGAAAGGTATCCCGAGTGCACGGAAGATGCGTGGAAGTCCCTTACGGACAGGCTGGATTATGAGCTGACAACCATAGAGAACATGGGATATGTGGAATACTTCCTCATCGTATGGGATTTCATCAATTACGCAAAGAGCCAGGGCATCATGGTGGGACCTGGCAGAGGCTCCGCCGCAGGGAGCATCGTCGCATACACACTGAAGATCACCGACATCGACCCGATCAAGTACGGGCTCATCTTTGAGAGGTTCCTCAATCCTGAAAGGGTCAGCATGCCGGATATAGATATAGACTTCTGTGCCGAGAGAAGGCCGGAGGTCATCGACTACGTTACGCGTAAATACGGAAGCGATAACGTTTCCCAGATCGTAACCTTTGGGACCATGAAGGCAAAGCAGGCCGTTCGTGATGTAGGCAGAGTCCTGAACGTCAGCTACGCAGAGACGGACGCCATCGCAAAAGCCATCCCGAACGCCCTTAAGATGACGCTGGATAAGGCCCTCGATACAAGCCCGGATCTTAAGAGCATGTACGATAACGATGAGGTGGTACGAAAGGTAATCGACACGGCGAGGGCAATCGAGGGGATGCCTCGCCATGCATCGACACATGCCGCCGGAGTCGTTATTTCAAAGGCTGCGGTGGATGAGTACGTTCCCCTGTACATGGGTGATAAGGGGCTTGCAACCCAGTTCAACATGACGACCATAGAGGAGCTGGGGCTTCTCAAGATGGACTTTTTGGGGCTGAGGAACCTTACGACGATTCGTGACGCCCTGAAGATGATAGAGGAAAATCACGGCGTCAAGATTGATTTTTCCCAGATGGATTACGATGATCCGCTTGTGTACGAGGCGATCGCCAAGGGAAATACGCAAGGTATTTTCCAGCTTGAAGCGGGGGGCATGACTTCATTTATGAAGAACCTTAAGCCGGACTGCTTTGAAGATGTGGTGGCAGGTATATCCCTCTACAGACCGGGTCCTATGGCGTCGATTCCGACATATATCGATAACAAGAAGAATCCTGATCACGTGAGATACATCGATAAGAGCCTTGCGCCGATTCTCGGCGTAACCTACGGCTGCATGGTCTATCAGGAGCAGGTCATGCAGATCGTGCGAGGCCTGGGCGGATATTCCTACGGCAGATCAGATCTGGTTCGCCGTGCCATGAGCAAAAAGAAAATGGACGTGATGCTCCAGGAGAAGGAGTATTTCATAAACGGCAAGACGGGAGATGACGGCGAGATCGAGATCGCAGGCTGCATTAGAAACGGCGTGCCAAGGGAGGCTGCAGAGGAGATATTCAACTCCATGGTAAGCTTTGCAGAGTACGCGTTTAATAAATCCCACGCGGCGGCCTATGCGGTAGTGGCCTACGAGACGGCCTATCTCAAAGTTCACTATCCGGTGGAATACATGGCGGCTCTCATGACCAGCGTTATGGGCGATGCCAGGTCCATTTCCAACTACATGAGAAACTGCACGGAGATGGGCATTCAGGTGCTCCCTCCGGATGTGAACGCAAGCTTTAAGAAGTTTACGGTGGAAGACGGAAAGATACGGTTCGGCCTTCTTGGAATCAAGAACGTAGGCGAACAGGTAATAGACGCCATCATCGAAGCCAGGGAAGAGAAGGGCAGGTTCAGCGATATTTTCCACATGATAGAGGATGTGGATATCCACAGGATGAACAAAAAGGCCATGGAGAGCATGATAAGGGCTGGCGCCCTGGACAGTCTGGATGAGAACAGAGCTGCCATGCTCACCGTCTACGAAGGGCTGATCGAATCCGCCCAGTCAAATGCCAAGCACAACATTGCAGGCCAGATGTCCCTGTTCCAGATGGCGGCAGAGACCATGGAGGAGAGTCTTACTCAGAACAGGCTCCCTGACATCAAGAACTTCGATAAGGATACACTGATGGCCCTCGAAAAGGAGATGCTGGGAGTCTACATTTCCGACCACCCTTTGAGAGAGTATGAAGATAAGATCAAGAAGGTAACCACCATCACCGCAAAGGATCTTGCGGACGTTCTCGAAAATGAAGAGAGCGGAGAAGTCAGCGACGTGGTGTACGACGGGATGAAGGCTCGCATGGCCGGAATCATAACGTCTAAGAAGAACCTGATTACCAAGAGCAATAAGATGATGGCCTTCGTCGATATGGAAGACCTTTACGGCAACGTGGAAGTGGTTGTGTTCCCCAACGTTTACGAAAGGTGCGCAGCCCTCATAGAGGACGATTCCATCATCGGCGGGTCGGGAACGGTGAACTTCAAGGAAGGAGAAGTGCCAAAGCTTCTGGCAGACAACATCGTCGATCTGAGGACCATGGAGGATGGAGATCTGACCTCCGGCAGAGGTTATAACGGCGGTGAGAAGCGGGTCAGAATCAGAAGAGAGGAGCAGTCAGGCGGCGGTGCTCCATCACGAACGAAACCGTCAGGCGGCGGTGCTCCGTCACCTGATGAGAGACCTGCAGTGCCTGAAGGCATCGTCAAGATAAGGATTCCTGACGAAGAGTCGGCTAATGTGGCGGCAGTCCTGGAAAAGCTGAAAGCCGTTATGCTCAGGCACGAGGGCAGATACCAGTCCATCATATACATGCCGGGAGGCAAATCCTTCAGGACAACGGAGGAACTTTGGGTGAATCCTGATGCTGATTTCAGGAGAATGATAGTCGGAATTGTTGGTGAAAGTAATTATAAAGGTTAGGAGATTGTACAGATGAAGAAAATCGGGATACTTTGCAGCGGTGGAGACGCACCGGGTATGAATGCGGCAATCAGATCGGCTGTAAGACAGGGTCTGAGCATGGGCATGGAAGTTTACGGTATATACCGCGGATATGAAGGACTTCTCGACGGAGAGATCAAGCCGATGAAGTGGCGCGATGTAGGCGACATCCTTCAAAGAGGCGGAACGATACTTAGAACGGCAAGGAGTGAGAGATTCAGGACCGAAGAGGGCGTAAGGCATGCAGTGGACATGCTCCAGACCTTTGGCATAGAAGGCGTTGTCGTGATAGGCGGCGATGGGTCCCTTCGCGGAGCACTGGAGCTTTCAAAACACGGCGTGCCCGTTATGGGCGTTCCAGGGACCATCGATAACGACCTGAATTACACCGACTATACCATCGGCTTCGATACGGCTGTAAATACCGTGCTCGATATGATCTTCAAGCTGAGAGATACTTCTTCTGCTCACGACAGGACGACGGTAATGGAAATCATGGGAAGAAGATGCGGCGACCTGGCATTGTACGCTGGACTTGCAGGCGGTGCAGATTCCATACTCGTTCCGGAAGTTGAACCGGATGTGAATGCAATCGTGAGAAAGGTTCTGGAAGGGCAGCAGAGCGGTAAGCTTCACAGTATTATCCTGAAAGCAGAAGGGGTAGCGGTATCTACAGATGAGCTGGCGCGCAAAATTCAGAGCGTTACGGGAAGAGACGCGAGAGTAGTCGTTCCAGGGCACATCCAGAGGGGTGGTACGCCTACGGCGAGAGACAGGATACTGGCAAGCCAGACGGCCAGCAAAGCCGTGAAGCTTCTCTACAACGATGAAGAGAGCAAGGCTGTTGGCGTATGCAGAAGCGAGATCATCGCGATTCCTCTGGCAGAGGCACTTGAAATGGATAATAACTTCAATATGGAGATGTATGAGCTGGTAAATACGCTGTCGTAATCTGGCGTAATGCCACTGCGACTTTGCGACGCACTGCAACAATCTTGAAAGCATAATGCAGCCACGTAAGCACGCCGCACAGCAGTAATCTTGCAAGCAAAATGCCACTGCGGTAACCTTGCATGTACAATGCAGCGGCACTCGTAATAATTAAACAACTTGCGTAACGCCCGAGGCGGCAGCAAAGGTCTACTGCGATTCGTCCTCAGGAGCAGGCAATACTGTTACGACCAATTCAGAATGAACGAAAACCTGGAAGAACTCGTGTCCATGACACTCGGACAACTTCCAGGTTTTATCGTTCATTTTCTTCATTTACCGTAGTATTGCATCTGTCCCTGCGGAGTTATCGCGAGCAGGCCTGTACTGCCTCGCGCTAACCTTGCATGTACAATGCAGCACTACACATGATAATTTAACAATTTGCGTAATACCCATGGTGGAAATGTAGACCTTCCGTGATACGTCCTAGTAAGCGGGGGTGCGGCCATCAGAGACTGCCGTTGGCGGACTCGGGTGGCGATTTATTATAGCGGACAAAGCATAATGCTAAATAGGGATTTATAGAGAGGATTAAGACGATGGCATCGAGTAGAGATTATTTGGATTTTATATTGGAACAGCTTTCCGAGCTGGATGATATCACTTATCGGGCAATGATGGGGAATACAACATTTATTATGGCGGTAAAGTGATAGGCGGTATCTACGATGACCGTTTTCTCATAAAGCCAACGAAGTCTGCAATGGCTATGATGCCGGATGGTAGCATGGAACTTCCGTACGACGGTGCGAAGCAAATGCTGCTCGTGGACAATGTGGAGGACAAGGAGTTTCTCCGGCAACTGCTGGAAGCGATGTACGGGGAACTTCCGCATCCAAAGAAAAAGAAATAAGTGGATTTCAGCGTTAAGGATGAACTATTTTAATGTATGTTACTGACAAATTGCCACGTATGCAGATATTTGTTCAGTAGCAGGCGCATCCTTTACTGAAGAAAATTGTAAGAGGCGAATAATATTACAGTAGATGTATGAAAAATCAGCGTATTTTGGGAGCAAATGAACGCATTTACTGAACATTTGATTTTTATACATGTAATTTTACAGTAAAACTCAGTCCGATCATTAAATGGGATTTGATGTGATATAAACTGAATGCTCGGAATTAAAGCTGGGTGTGCAGGATCAATTGTTTGATGAACTCACCGTTATGCTCTTAATATGCTCCAAATGCATTCCAGCAATGTCAGAGCAAGAACGATATTGATGATCCTGAAGTGTCTCAAATAGAACTTCTGTATCAACAACCCCATACCGATCCACGTTGATGTAGCAATCGTTCCTATGGTAGCGATGAGCATTTCAAACCCAAGCAGTACCAGGAACGCTGTGCTATATGGCGTGATATAACCGGTCAGAGCCGTTATCCCAAACATGTAGATCTTGATATTCACAAACTGCAGCATAAAGCCTTTCAGGAAGGAAGCGAATCCTTTATCCTCACTTATCTCCGGTTTGCTGATCGCTATATGGATTGCAAGCCATAGAATGTACGCTGCGCCTACATATTTCATGATATTCAGCACGTTTGGCAGAAATGCTCCCAATCCGAATACAAAGACCGTGCATATGATCTGAACGAGATAGTATCCGGCGAAGATGCCGAAAAATAAAGGCTTTCCCTTCTTCCATCCATAATTCGTCACGGTGTTAAGAGCCAGGATATTTCCAGGGCCCGGCGTAAAAGCATTTACCAATGCATATATAAAAAAGTTTGTCAGCACAATTCCCGGCATAACAAAACCTCCATTTTCGTTATTGATATCATCTTAACGCAAATGGAGGTTATATAGGTAACACTTGTTTTATATGGTTTTGCATAGTTTATTACTATGTATTTGAAGGGTCGTACTTCTTAAGTTCTCTGATGTATATTTCTGCAAGCTCCGACAGCCCCTGCCCCTTGCACAGCAGATAGCCAATCCGCATTTTCTCTTTTTCTGCAAGCGGTATTGAAACAATCTGCTTGCCCTGCAAATACTTTGGGAAAATACCACTTGAGATCGTATATCCATCCAGCCCGATCATCAGATTCACGATTGCAGCCCTGTCGCTCACACGAATGACCTTTTCGGAAAGCTCGGTGCTGAAAGGTTCCTCAGAATAATCGGCAGATTCGTAGCTTCCCTGAAGGAAGTTCAATCTCGGATAAGGCTGAAGATCCTCTAACATCAAAGACTTCTTTTCCGCCAGAGGGTGCTTCGCCCTTAGGAAAACATGCGGGGATGCGGTAAACAGCTCATGAAAGACAATTCCCATTTCATCCATTGTTTTCTGGAGAAACGTTTCATTCCTGTCAGAAAGATAAATGATTCCCAGATCGCAGAAACGGTTTTTAACATCCTCCAGTATCTGATGGGTCTGTGTCTCATTCAGGATGAATTCAAAGCGCTCCTGCCCGTACTTCTAAACCAGTTCAACGAATGCATTCGCTGTGAAAGTATAGTGCTGTGTTGAAACGCAGAATCTCGGCTTTTCTGGCTTACTTAGGATAAAACGGTCTTCCAGAAGATCCATTTCCTGTATAACCTGTCTTGCATAACCTAAGAACTCCACGCCTTCTTTCGTC
>JAFTHD010000047.1 GCA_017457585.1 Bacillota bacterium
CATAGAAGGCCGAATATCAATAAAATTTGTGACTGTATACGATATATGGGCGAAAAAACGAGCGATTCCCATGGGAATCGCTCGTTTTTTCGCCCATATATCGTATACAGTCACAAATTTTATTGATATTCGGCCTTCTATGTTGTACAATAAACAATTAATAATGAGACAAATGCAAGTTAATGTAACATTTTAATATAGATAGGAGGCACTTACCATGGCGTACATTTATGAAGAACCATCGCGAACTTTCAACGAATATCTGCTTGTACCGGGTTATTCATCCAGGAACTGCAGAGTTGAGAACGTTTCGCTTAAGACACCGCTGACCAAGTACAGAAAAGGCGAGGAAGAACCGGCCATTACCATGAACATTCCGATGGTATCCGCAATCATGCAGGCGGTATCGGGAGACAGGCTGGCGATCGCGCTCGCAAAGGAAGGCGGAGTTTCCTTCATATATGGCTCACAGTCGGTTGAGAGTCAGGCGGCCATGGTTAAGAGGGTAAAGGATCACAAGGCAGGATTCGTAAGGTCGGACGCGAACGTTCGCCCGGATCAGACCCTTGCAGAGCTTTTGGAACTGAAGGAGAGAACAGGCCATTCGACGACGGCTGTAACGGTTGACGGCACGGCAGAGGGCAAGATGGTTGGCCTTGTTACGAGCAGGGATTACAGAATCAGCAGAATGCCGCTCGACACGAAGATTGCTGAATTCATGACACCTTTTGACAAGCTGATCGTGGCAGACAAAGGCGTAACCTTAAGCGAGGCAAACGACATTCTTTGGGAGCACAAGCTCAACGCGCTTCCTATCGTCGATAAGGATCAGAGACTGGACAGCTTCGTTTTCCGTAAGGACTACGACAGCCATAAGATGTACAGAGACGAGCTTTTGGACGATGACAAGAGATACGTTGTAGGTGCCGGAATCAACACGAGGGACTACGCGCAGAGAGTACCGGCTCTTCTTGAAGCCGGCGCGGACATTCTCTGTATCGATTCCTCGGAAGGATATACTGAGTGGCAGAAGCTTACCATCGACTGGATCAGAGAACACTACGGTGACAAGGTAAAGGTCGGTGCAGGAAACGTAGTGGACAGGGAAGGCTTCAGATATCTTGCAGAGGCAGGAGCTGACTTCGTGAAAATCGGTATCGGTGGCGGATCCATCTGTATCACGAGAGAGCAGAAGGGTATCGGAAGAGGACAGGCGTCGGCAGTTATCGATGTTGCGGCAGCCAGAGACGAGTATTTTGAGGAGACAGGTATCTACGTTCCAATCTGCTCGGACGGCGGCATCGTTTACGACTATCATATGACTCTGGCGCTGGCTATGGGGGCTGACTTCCTCATGCTGGGAAGATACTTCTCCAGATTTGACGAGTCGCCTACGAACAAGCTGACTTTGAACGGCAGCGTTGTGAAGGAATACTGGGGCGAAGGTTCAAACAGAGCGAGAAACTGGCAGCGATACGACATGGGCGGAGACAGCAAGCTCAGCTTCGAAGAGGGCGTTGATTCATACGTTCCGTATGCCGGACCTCTCAGCGACAATGTACGCCAGTCGCTTCAGAAGGTGAAGTCCACCATGTGCAACTGCGGTGCGCTTACCATTCCTGAACTGCAGGATAAGGCGAAGATCACCATCGTTTCGGCAACGAGTATCGTTGAGGGCGGAGCACACGACGTTATTCTTAGAGATTCGGGCAGCAGCAGATAAGAGTTTTTAATGCCGGCACTTGAGGGGAGACCCTTGAGGCCGGCTTTTCATGTAAAGAAAGGAAAAGGAACAAGACGAGATATGCCTATTAACAGCGAAAAAATAGTAGTTCTGGACTTCGGCGGTCAGTACAACCAGCTTATTGCAAGGAGGGTGCGTGAAGCGGGTGTTTATGCGGAGGTTCATCCGTACACCCTTTCGTTGGAGGAACTAAAAAAGATGGAGCCTGCAGGGATCATACTGACGGGCGGTCCGAACAGCGTGTACGATATGGAGTCACCTCATTACGATAAGGCCCTCTTTGAGTCCGATATCCCGATTCTCGGCATATGTTACGGCGCGCAGCTTATGGCCTGGTCCCTTGGCGGAAAGGTTGAGACGGCGCCGGTCAGCGAGTACGGCAGAACCCAGGTGAAGGTGACAGGGCACGAGGGAATTTTGTCAGGCGTTTCCGATGAGACGATTGCATGGATGAGTCATACCGATTACATCGCAGAAGCCCCGTCAGGCTTTGCTGTGACTGCCGGTACACCGGTCTGCCCGGTGGCAGCCATGGAAAATGCGGATGCAGGACTCTACGCCGTACAGTTCCATCCGGAGGTTACCCACAGCGTAGAGGGGCAGAAGATTTTAGAGTCTTTCGTATACGATGCCTGTGGCTGTGAAGGAAACTGGAAGATGGATTCCTTTGCAGAGAATGCCACCAGAGAACTCCGTGAGAAGGTCGGTTCGGGCAAAGTGCTCTGCGCACTTTCCGGTGGAGTGGATTCATCGGTTGCTGCCGTGCTCATGTCAAAGGCTGTCGGGAAACAGCTCACCTGCGTTTTCGTGGATCACGGTCTTCTCAGAAAGGATGAGGGGGATCAGGTGGAAGCCATATTCGGACCTGCTGGCAACTACGACCTTAACTTTATACGGGTGAACGCGCAGCAGAGATTTTACGATAAGCTGGCAGGGGTGGAAGAACCTGAAGCCAAGAGAAAGATCATAGGCGAAGAGTTCATCAGAGTCTTCGAAGAGGAAGCAAAGAAAATCGGTGCCGTTGACTTCCTCGTTCAGGGCACAATATATCCGGACGTAATCGAAAGCGGCCTGGGAAAGTCCGCCGTCATCAAGTCCCATCACAACGTTGGAGGACTGCCGGACTACGTGGATTTCAAGGAGATCATAGAGCCGCTGAGGATGCTGTTTAAGGACGAAGTCAGAAAGGTAGGCCTGGAACTTGGAATACCGGCGCATCTGGTGTACAGGCAGCCGTTCCCGGGACCGGGACTTGGCGTAAGGATAGTCGGCGAGGTTACGGAGGAGAAATGCAAGATGGTGCAGGACGCTGACGCCATATTCCGTGAAGAAGTTGCGAAAGCGGTAGAGGAAGGAAAGGTGGAAGCACCGAACCAGTACTTCGCGGCGCTTACAAATATGCGCACCGTAGGCGTCATGGGTGATTTCAGGACATACGATTATGCCGTCGCCCTCAGAGCCGTGCAGACCTCTGACTTCATGACAGCCGATACATCAAAACTTCCGTGGGAGCTCCTGGATACCGTAACGAACAGGATTATAAACGAAGTCCCTCACGTGAGCCGCGTGTTCTACGACTGCACCAGCAAACCACCTGGAACGATTGAGCTGGAGTAGCAGGATGCGGACAGAATCGAAATCGGGATGAAACAGATGAAGCTAAGCTACATGGTCTCGCTGGGTATACGAATCGATAAAGAGATTGGAACTCTCATTGATGAGATTTACGGTGAGTAGCCAGAAAGGGGCATAATGGAAAATCTATCGAAACGAATGATTGAAAAAAGTATCGAGGCGTTCATGATGGGTCTTGAGATATACAACAAGCCTACAATTACCTACAGGATTGAAGGATTTTCTTTCTTCATCATTAACGCATGGGAACTGATGCTCAAGGCGGAGCTCCTGAATCGGGGAGAGAACATCTACTACAAAGATAAGCAGGAACGGACATTAAGCCTGAGTGATACGCTCAAGAAAATTTATACCGATAAGAACACCAGGATTCGTCTTAACCTGGAGAAGATTATCGAGCTCAGGAATATCAGCACACACTTTATCACAGAAGATTATGAAGTAAAATATGCTCCGCTCTTTCAGGCCTGCGTGCTGAACTACGTGAATGAAATCAAGAAGTTCCATGACGTGGATATTACGGAGCATATTGCGCAGAATTTCCTGACTATATCCGCCAGATATGAGCCACTGAGCAATGAGCAGATTAGAATCAAGTACCCGCCAGAAATTGCAGAGAAGTTTATTCGGCAGGCCAATGAGATTGATGTTCTCAGCAGCACTTATGATTCCGACAAATTCGCCATTGAAATCCGTCAGAACCTTTATCTTACAAAGAAGCGTTCGGAGGCGGACTTTATGGTCGCACTGTCCCCAGATTCGGAGAACAAGGTTGCCCGAGTCAAAGAACTCAAAGACCCGGTGAATACGCATAAGTACTCATTCAAGAATGTCATTGTCGCAGTTGACGAAAAGCTTAAGAAAAACAATATCAAGATAGGATATGAAAAAGGGTTCAATAGTTATGTACTGAATCTGGTGATTGAATTCTACGATGTCAAGCAGAATGAGGCATACGCTTACAAGCATGTCATCGGTAATCAAGAGCAGTACACATATTCACAGCAGTTTGTAGAGTTCATTATTGAAGAAATTAAGAAGAATCCGGAGAACTTCGTAGAGAGCCTGAAAAATGCATAGAAAAAAGATAACCCCAGGCACATGGGAGTGCTCACGCAGATGCGCTACCCCATTATGGGACCCAGTGATTATCCTTCACAAGTTATCTTCTAAGGGTATTATACACGATACGTGGGAAATTTCAAGTGAATTGGAGTAAAAAGCAATGGATGGAAAAGCAACAAAACTGGTGAAATATCTTGACGGGAGTGATAAGCGTTTTGTCATCCCGGTATACCAGAGAAATTACAGTTGGAAGGTTGAGAACTGCCGCCAGCTTTACGATGACCTTGTAAAGCTGACACTCAATGGCAGAGACATGCATTTTTTTGGCAGTCTTGTCAGCGTCAATAACGGCAAGTTCGAGGAGTATCTTATTATCGACGGCCAGCAGAGAGTGACTACAATATCGCTGCTCCTGCTTGCAATCCATAATATCCTGAAGGAAGGCAAATTGGAAGCCGAAGATAAGAAGCTTATCGACAAGGTGTATAACAAGTATCTGGTTGACGAGTACGATATAAGCGAACGCAGAATCAAGCTCAAAGCAGTCAATAAAGACCTTGAGGCCTTTGAACGTCTCTTTGAAGGGGAACCATCAGAATTCATTCCTAATTCAGACATCACCATCAACTACAACTACTTCTATGACCGCATTCTGAAAGAAGAGATATCAGTCGATGAACTGTTCGAGGCAATCAAAGCCCTCATGATAATCAACATCACCGTAGATGAGGACGATGACCCGCAGCTCATCTTCGAAAGCCTGAACTCCACCGGCGTCGATTTGACAGAGGGAGATAAGATAAGGAACTTCGTCCTGATGGGGCAGTCTCCTGAAAATCAGGAGTCATACTACAATAAGTACTGGAGTAAAATTGAGGTTTGCACCGGCAACGACAACAATAACAACAATGGTGTGAGCCTTTTCATCAGGGATTATCTCAGCACCATGAGGCAGTCTACGCCATCAATGGATAAGATATATCCGGTCTTCAAATCGTATGTCTCAGAAAAGAATCTCGATATGGAAGAACTGCTGCAGGACCTCCTGTACTATGCACGACTTTACGAGATTCTGACTAAATCCACATATGCTGATGAAATCGTCAACTCCAGCATCGAGAGACTCAACTACCTTGAGACAACGGTCACAAGACCGTTCCTGCTGGAGGTAATGAACCTGAATAAGAAGGGTGTTTTGTCTGTCGAAGACCTCAGGGAGATATTCGCAGTCATCGAGAACTTTCTCTTCCGCAGAAACATCTGCGAGGTTCCAACGAATGCACTGAACAAGATATTCCTGACGCTGAACAGGGAAATTCATCGATTCGACGGAACTTATGATAATTACGTCGAGAAAATGAAATTCGCCCTCATCTCAAAGAAGGAGAGCGGAAGATTCCCGGATGATGAGGAGTTCGCCACAGCGTTATCAGAGAAGCAAGTCTATCTCATGAGGGGCCGCTATAAAAACTACTTGTTTGAGCGTTATGAAAACTTCGGAACTGATGAAATCAAGGATGTCTTCAAACGCATCGAGAGTGGCAAGTACACCATAGAGCATATCATGCCGCAGACCCTGACACCAGCCTGGAGAGAAGCGCTTGGCGATGACTACGAGGAGATTCATACGGACTGGAAACATCGGCTGGCGAATCTGACGCTGACAGCATATAACAGCAGCTACAGCAATAACCCATTCAAGGATAAGCGTGACGCTGAGAATGGATTCCTGAACAGCGGCATCCGTATGAATCAGAAAATTGCTCAGAAGGAGAAGTGGACACTTGCAGAGCTTGAAGAACGCGATAACTATATGGTCGCGAAGGCTCTTGATATCTGGGAATATCCGATAACGGGGTATAAGCCTGAGGAGAAA
>JAFTHD010000048.1 GCA_017457585.1 Bacillota bacterium
CAGAGAACGCACAGACCCTATCGAAGAGGACATCATCATGATCGGCGAGCTGGCTAAGTTTGATGAGATCGTTAAGGACGGCGGAATCATCGAAGCTGTAGAGAAGGTCGTTAAGCTTAAGTAATCATCGAATCATATGTTATTGAGCATACGTTAAATATGTGAATTTGCAAGGAGGAAAGACGGATGATAGATAATAAGTCAAGGGCAAATGCGATGACAATCAGACTTGACGCTGAGCTTCCGCAGTATCCTGAATTTGAAGAAGGCATCAGAAGGGCACCGGACAGAGGTTTCAGGCTTACGAACGCTCAGACGAAGATCGCGCTGAGGAACGCACTTCGTTACGTTCCGGAGGAACTTCACGAAACGCTGGCGCCTGAGTTCATGGAAGAACTTAAGACATACGGCAGAATATACGCATACAGATACCGCCCTGAGGGCAGGCTTTATGGCAAACCAGTCGATGAGTACAAGGGCGCATGCCTTGCAGGCAAGGCTTTTCAGGTTATGATTGACAACAACCTGGACTTTGATGTTGCCCTCTATCCATATGAACTGGTAACGTACGGTGAGACGGGACAGGTTTGTCAGAACTGGCTTCAGTACAGACTCATCAAGAAGTACCTTGAGGTTATGACTGAGGATCAGACCCTGGTAGTTGAGTCGGGACATCCTCTCGGACTGTTCCCTTCAAAGCCTGAGGCACCTCGCGTAATCATCACCAACTCCATGATGATAGGCATGTACGACAATCTGGATGATTGGGAAGTTGCAGAGCAGATGGGCGTTGCAAACTATGGCCAGATGACAGCAGGCGGCTGGATGTACATAGGACCGCAGGGTATCGTTCACGGCACGTTCAATACGATTCTTAACGCAGGTCGTAAGGAACTGGGCGTTCCTGACGATGGCGATCTGGCTGGATACATCTTCGTATCATCAGGTCTCGGCGGCATGAGCGGCGCACAGCCTAAGGCTGCCAACATTGCGAACGCAGTAGGAATCTTTGCAGAGGTTGATGCTTCCAGAATCGAGACTCGCCACAGCCAGGGCTGGGTTGATGTGGTGTCCGATGATATCGATCAGGTATTCGCACTTGCTGCAGAGAAGAAGGAAGCCAAGGAGAGCATATCCATCGCATACCACGGCAATATCGTAGATCTTCTTGAAGAGGCAGTGAAGAGAGATTTCCACATAGACCTGCTGTCAGACCAGACATCATGCCACAACGTTTACAACGGCGGATACTGCCCTGTAGGCATGACCTTTGAAGAGAGAACAGAAATGCTCCACGACGACAGGGACAAGTTCTGCGAGGAGATCGACAAGACGCTTCACCGTCACTATAAAGCAATCAAGACTCTTTCAGATAGAGGAACCTACTTCTTCGACTACGGCAATTCCTTCATGAAGGCAATGTACGATGCCGGTGTCAAGGAGATTTCAAAGAACGGATACGATGACAAGGATGGATTCATCTGGCCGTCATACGTTGAAGACATCATGGGTCCTGTACTCTTCGATTACGGATACGGTCCGTTCAGATGGGTATGCCTGTCCGGTAAGCCTGAGGATCTGAGGGCAACAGACCAGGCTGCAATGGATTGCATAGATCCGAAGCGCAGGGCGCAGGACAGAGACAACTGGGTTTGGATCAGAGACGCTGAGGAGAACAAGCTGGTTGTAGGAACCCAGGCAAGAATCCTCTATCAGGATGCAGAGGGAAGAAGAGACATCGCGCTCGCCTTCAACAAGCTGGTACGTGAAGGCAAGATCGGTCCTGTCATGATGGGGAGAGACCACCACGACGTATCGGGAACCGACTCACCGTTCAGAGAAACTTCCAACATCAAGGACGGAAGTAACGTGATGGCAGATATGGCCGTTCAGTGCTTCGCAGGAAACGCAGCAAGAGGCATGAGCCTTTGCGCACTCCACAATGGCGGTGGCGTAGGAATCGGTAAGGCTATCAACGGTGGATTCGGACTTCTCTTAGACGGAAGCGAGAGAGTTGACGAGATCATCAATTCCGCAATGATGTGGGACGTAATGGGCGGCGTTGCCAGAAGAAACTGGGCAAGAAACGAAAATGCCGTTGAGACGTCCATCGCTTACAACGGAAACTACAGCGGCAAGGGCCACATAACCATTCCGTACACAGCAGAAGATGAGCTCGTTGATCGCATCGTAGATGAATATGTGAAGTAATATGAAGACACTAATTAAAAATATCGGAGTTCTGCAGACGCCTGTGGGGAGCTTTCCCCACAAAGGCAGTATGCAGGGCGAAAATGACAAACTGAATGACGTAAGCATCGTGATAGAAGACGGCATCATTGAGAGCGTTCTGCCTTCAGGGTCAGGTCCTGCGGAGGAAGCTTCCTTTGATGAAGTCATCGATGCGGAAGGTAAGCTGGTGACGCCGGGACTGGTTGACGGTCATACACACCTGATCTTCGGTGGATACAGGCAGCATGAGATTGCCATGAAGCTGGCAGGAGCAGATTATCTGGATATCCTGAGAGCAGGCGGCGGAATCCTCGATACGGTTAGGAAGACACGGGAAGCTACGTTTGACGAGCTTTACGATAAGTCCTACGCCTTCCTGGATGAAATGCTGGGTTTCGGCGTAACGTGCTGCGAGGCGAAGAGCGGATACGGTCTCGATAAGGACAGCGAGATTAAGATGCTCCGGGTAATAGACAGACTGAGCAGGGAGCACAGCATGGATGTAGTGCCTACCTTCATGGGAGCACACGCAGTTCCTCCTGAATACGAGGGCAGAGCGGACGAGTACATCGATATGTGCTGCAATGAGCTTATGCCCCTTGTAAGCAGCGACGGACTGGCCGAGTACTGTGACGTTTTCTGCGAGGATTCTGTATTCGATGCAAAGCAGAGCAGAGCTTATCTCGAAGCTGCAAAGGAACAGGGCTTCGGTCTGAAGATTCATGCAGACGAGATTGAAGCGATCGGAGGGTCTCAGCTTGCAGGCGAGCTCAGAGCCGCCTCGGCAGAACATCTCATTGCAATCGAAGAAGAGGGAATCGACGCCATGGCAGACGGCGGCGTAACGGCAATGCTGCTCCCGGCAACTTCCTTCTATCTCGACAAGACGTATGCTCCGGCAAGGAGGATGGTGGAGAAGGATGTTCCCGTGGCTTTAGCCAGCGATTTCAATCCTGGATCATGCCCATCACTCAATCTGCAGTTTGTCATAAACTTAGGAAGTCTCAAATATAAGCTTACACCTGAAGAGGTGCTTACGGCAGTTACCATAAACCCTGCCTGTGCATGCGGAAGGGGAGATGTGTTGGGAACCGTTGAACCGGGCAAGCAGGCAGACCTTGTCATATGGGATGCACCCGACTTTGAGATGGTATGCTACCGCTTCGGATCAAACCTGGTTAAGCATGTCATTAAAAAGGGACGATTGGTTAAATAGCTTGAAGGATGTAGTTGGTGGAGGTTAAAATTATGAAGCTTATAGAGATGAAA
>JAFTHD010000049.1 GCA_017457585.1 Bacillota bacterium
AAAATTTAACGAGTAGTTCATTTGTTATTGCTTTTATATGAAGATACGAGGTGAATGTATGGAAAACGTATCAAAGGCTCCTGCTAATGCAGTAGCTGCAAAGACTACCAGAGATAAAGCCTTCTGGAAAAAGGGTCTTCTGATCGCAATTTTCTCAGGCTTTCTGTATGGTGGTTACACTTCCTTCATGACGGAAGGTATGATGCACGGTGTATGGAATGACATTTATGCAGATGTTCCTACCGGCGTCGCTGCTTGTGTTTCAGCGTTCTTTATTGTATATACAGTAAGTGCTATCGGTGCTGCCTGTGTAGACATCGGATCGGCAATCTGGTCCCTGTTCTACGGCGGTTGTATCGGTCAGTTGGGCGACTTCAAGAGAACACTCAGCACTAAGCCAGGAAAGATTCTGATCATCGCTGCAATCATCGGTGGTCCTCTGGCTTCCACAGCATATGTTATCGGACTTCAGATGGCCGGCTCCATCATCGTTCCTATCGCAGCTCTGAACGCTGCTATCGGTGCAATCATCGGAAAGTTTGCTTTCAAGCAGAAGCTGACTCCGGGCATGATCGTTGGTATTATCATCTGCTTCATCGCAGCAGTTGTGATCGGTAGTTCATCAATGACTGACCTGAACTTCTCCGGTGGTGCTGCTCTCGGTTGTCTGGCTGCATTCATCGCAGCAATCGGCTGGGGTGTTGAAGGTGCTGTAGGCGGCTATGCTTGCTGCATGGTTGACACAGAAATTGCCATCATCATCCGTCAGTGCACATCAGGTCTTGTAAACGCTGTTATCCTGGTATCCTTCCTGTCCATCCTGGGCGGAGACGGAATCGCTTCCGGTTGGCACGTACTTGGCGCTTGCCTCACTGATATGCCATCCATGTGGATGCTGTTCGTTGCCGGTGTATTCTCATCATGGTCCTTCAAGTTCTGGTACAAGGGTGCTTCCATGTGCGGTGCTGCACTTGGTATGGGATGTAACGGCGCATATGCATTCTGGGGTCCGTTCTGGTGCATGATTATCTGCGGATTCATCTTCGGCCACGACGGATTCGTTCTTCCGGCTGTTGGTTGGATCGGCGCTCTCGTCATGGTAGGCGGTATCCTGATTCTGGCTATCTCACAGAACAAGGCTACGATGCAGCAGGAATAGGAGGTGTATGAATTATGAGACCATTATTCCAGGAAGTATTACATCTGTTTACGGACGGTAAAGAGAGAAGCCGTCAGATGGTTCAGGATGAGCTGAGAGATGTATATGGAAACTTCAGATTTTTCAAAGATAAGAAAATGGATGAAGCTCTGCATACAGCAATGTCCAACGGCCTGATTGGTGAGACCAGATATGAACTGGACGACAAGGGTCAGTTGGTTATGTACTATCAGTCAGATCAGGATATGATCGATCTGATTAACAGCTACATCAAGTAAGAACGTCTTGTGACAGAGAACGTTAAAGGGAGACCAATTCAGGCCTCCCTTTTCTATTTCTCATATGAGTGAATTAACAATCTAATGCAATCGTATCCTGCACTATCTTTTGACTCCAAACTATCTTCTGACTCCGATGCGCACTTCTGTCACAAACATGTCGGCGTTATTCGTGGTCCAGCAGTCAGTCACGTAACGCTCCCAGCTCTCCTCTGAAAGAATGTATCCGTGCTCCTTCGCATATTGCTCCATCTTTTCATAGGTCTCTCCTATGGTATCGTGAGGGCCTATGTGATAACAGGAGAGCATCATTTCACCGCCCATCTGAACCAGATGCTCCGGTTTACACGGAAGTATCATTTCCTGCATAATGCGCATTCTTTTGCAGCTCCCGTCCAGCCGATCCTTCCAAGACGGGAATGTGATATTGACTGCTCCCGTAATCTCATTTCCTATCGTCACCAGGAAATCGGTCCACTGAAGATTGATCAGTGCTTCCATGTAATCATCGATATAATCCTGATCCATGAAGCCGTATTCCTTCGTATCGATGAACTTGACAGAAACATCCCTTACATCGTTCTCAATTACCGTCTGAGCCTCCACCAAAAGCTCGTACCAATCGGTAACAGATCTCAGCTTAACATTGACCGCCATCTGTTCATCCTGAAGTTCATTGATCTTGACGAGAAATCCCCTCTCCATTTTGCGATACTCTTCGCTGTTGAGAAGTTCCCTTGTCTCCTCCAGCCTGAAACCCATCTGCTTATAGTATTTCAGTATGGTCAGGTCGAGAAGACTTTTTCTTGAATAATAACGGTATTTATTTGTCTCTGATACCTCATCGGGGCTGATGATCCCTATCTCGTCATAAAAACGAAGCGCCTTCTTGGAGACATTGCAGATCTTGCTCACCTCTCCGATTGAATATAATGTTTCACCATTCGCTTCTTTTACTGCCATTCCCTTACCTTTTCCTCATTGATTGAAGCTACCGTCTGAAGCTATCGTCGTTACAGAACTCTCTGGGCTGCTTCCGCCTCCTCTAAAGAAGCGTATCCGTAGAAGCTTACCAGATTCTTCTGAATCGCTATGACTGGATTTTCCATGCGTTTCAGATCGCGCAGAATCAGTTCCAGCGTCGTTTCCGAATAGGTCTTGTATTCTCCCACGCTGTAATCTCTGACCGACGTATCGATGCCGCTCTGATCGGCAGGTCTTCCTGCTGACGCAAGACGCGGATACAGATTTGCATACGACTGATGAGCTACCATCTGTATGCTGACAACCCCTGCTACAAGCTCCGCTTTTTGCTGGCTGAGAACGGGAAGTCTGTCCCTCACGTTCTGCTGATAATAAGCCAGATCCGTGTATTCCATCATGTATCCGTATTTTTCCGTAATCATATTACGCCCAGCCATTTCAGCGACGATAAGATCATTTCTATAACTTTCCAGGGTATCCGGCTGCCATATGCTGTGCTGGCTGTATCGGTTGGCATAAAAGGTGTCAAACTGATCCTGACAGGCCGCTCTGCCGCCGATATTCTCCGTTTTCTGGAACATCTGCCATTCCCTGTTTATGATGTCGTTCACAACAGAATCTTTCGGGCTACTGTTTCTAACAATGCTCATCCTATCCTCCTTACTGATCCGCATCTGCCATCACGTGGAGCTGACGGATTTCTGGATCCGTTATTCCTCCCATAATCGACGGAAGATGTGCCTGCAGGAACGCTTCCTGAGTGTTGCTGAATCCCTGCCTGTACAGTTCCTGTGCCGTGAAAACGCAGATGGATTCGATTATAGTCTGCCTCTGCGATGCAGTTTCAACGCCGTTTCCTGATGCGATAAGTCTCATCAGCTCCTGTGCCGGTGCTGCGCATATGGTGAAGTCCTGCATTCCCCGGAAGGCCCATTTATAAAACGGCATGTACTTTCGTTCAAGCATATAGAGCATGCTGATTGCGGCTTTCACGAATTCTCCCTGAGCCAGATACGCTGCATTCAGGTCTCCCCTGTTTACGCATCTCGGGAAGTTATACTGACCGCTCTGCGCCATTACCGCTGCCCTTGCCGCAATCTTCTTGCGAAGCACATCCTGTGGATAATA